>JBPCWX010000130.1:0-4100 GCA_051009095.1 Gammaproteobacteria bacterium
AATTAAAGCCAATATACGACAACAAAAAGAAACAGCCACACCACATCGACAAAGTGCCAATACCACGCCACCGCTTCAAAGCCAAAATGATGCTCCGGCTTGAAATGCCCCGCCATGCTTCGCCCCAAAATGACCAATAAACCAATGGTGCCAATCGTAACATGCAAGCCATGAAAACCCGTCAACATAAAGAAAGTGGAGCCATAGATGCCAGAGTCCAGCCGTAAATTTAAATCTTGGTACGCATGAATATATTCCTGCACCTGAAAGGACAAAAACAAGACGCCCAATAATACCGTCAGTGCCAGACCGATGACCAAATGACGGCGGTTATCTAACTTTAACGCCCAATGCGCCCACGTGACGGTGACGCCGGAAGTGAGCAAAATAATGGTGTTGACCAGCGGCACATCAAACGCCGGAATAGTGGAGAAGTCGACCGGAAAATGCGGCCCAGCAGTGGGCCATACCGCATTAAATGCCGGCCAGATAATTTTGCTGTGCGCCCCGCCCAAATCGGGCACAGAAATAACGCGGGCATAAAACAAGACGCCAAAAAATGCCGCAAAAAACATCACTTCAGAAAAAATAAACCAGCCCATGCCCCAGCGAAAAGACATATCCTCCCATGCCTGATAGCGTCCGCCTTCGCTTTCCCTGGCGACATCCCGCCACCAGCCAATCATGCAATAGGCAAGAAAAGCAAAACCTATCGCAAAAATGACAAAACCGCCGCGCAGCTCGTTAAATAAACAGATAAAACCGCTAACTAACGCAAGCAGGGAAAGCGCGGTGTAAATCGGCCATTTAGAGTTTTCCGGCACATAATAGTGGGTTGTTGAGTCGCTCATGTTTTTTGCCCTAAGATGATTTTTAATACTCGCATTAAACTATTAATTGGACAATGATAACAAGTGCGGCAACAAAAAGCGCTGTTGCCACAATGCCGGCAATGATAATGTGGTGCGGGCGAAAATTTGTCCAATCAACCGCAGCGGCACGCTGGCGGCGAATGCCGATAAAAGCCGAACCGACCGCTAATAATGCACCCAAAAAATGCCTCATTGCGCCCCTTCCACCTCAAAGAATGTATAAGAAAGCGCCACGGCGCTAATGTCCTCGGGCAGGGAGGGGTCAATGACAAACACCACCGGCGCCTGCCGCGTTTCATTTGGTTCCATGGTCAGTTTGTCAAAACAAAAGCATTGAATTTTTTTAAACCACCGTCCCGCCCGCGCCGGACCATATGAAGGCACCGCTTGCCCAATCAGGCGGTGATTACTCAGGTTTTTTAGCGTGTAAATGACGCTGTAAGTTTCGCCCAGCCGCGCCGTTTCCAGCAAACGCAGATTGGGTGTCATAGACAGCCTCCCGCGTGAATTGACATCCAATTCGACACGCACTTCGCGCCAGTCAGCGGCGGCAATATCTTCGGCGGCAGTCGGTGTGAGTAATTGATTAATGCCGGTAATTTCGCAAATTTTGTAATACAGCGGCACCATGGCATAGCCAAAGCCAAACATCACCAGCGCAAACAGGGATAATTTCGCGGCGGCGATAAGGTTAAAGCTGGCGGCTGAGGAAGGCGAAACAGTCATTGCATCTTGCGGCGATTAAAAACCAAACATATGGTCCAGGGCAAAACCGCCATTTTGCCGTACCCCATGATAGCCAAATAAGCGGCAGGTTGCATCACGCACCAAAATATAGCCATTATCGCCGGCACCGTGCAAATCGTCTGCGCTAAACAATTCATCAGCAAAAAACAGCCGTGAGCCGCTGGCGGGAATGGCCATTTGGCAAGCGGCGACCTCTTCACCGGCGGCGGTTTTAAGTTCCAGCACGGTATCGCTGTGGGCCCGCCAAGTCGCGCCCACCGGATAGGTCAAATGGCAAAAAACCCGTGCCGGCGACGGCATCAGGCGTAAAAATAACCGCGTGCTTAATCCCGGCGGCGGGCCTTTGTAAGATTGCGGCTCATTGCGAAAAGTCATAATATGATTAAACATATGAGAGCCAAAACTGGTGTCGGCGGCATGGCCAGAGGATTTATCGGTATAGCGAAATAAGGCATGCAGCCAGCCATCCATCACGCCGTCCTCAGCCAAGTCATACAGTAATTCCACATGGCCGCCAGCAGCGGGCATCTGAGCGGTCAATGTCGCCAAGTCAAGATTACTGGCATGATTGCGCGGCAAATTGCCCAGCGGCTGCCGTGCCAGTTCGCGCCCGTCATCGGCATATGCCACGGCTATCAGCGGCAGCGATGTTTGTGCTGTGGACATGGGCGTCGGCAGGCATTCGCTGAGATATGCCGCCGGCGGCATAATGGGCGCCGGCAAAATAAATCCCTTGCCCAAATGTGCGGCTCGACGGCGAATATCTTCATCATGCCGCAAATCTGTTCGTTCCACATTGGCGTGATTAATGCGCCGCCGCCCGGCTTTGATAATTTCATAACGCGGGCGGACAAACCATTTGCCGGCTTGAATCTCCAACTGCTGCGGCCATTGGGCGGCGGGCAGGAGTTCGCGCACATCCAAGGCACGGCTGGCAAAAGGCGGGATAACTTCATCCAAGCGCGACACGGCATCATCGCCCATTATGTTGAGGCCGATTTCCCCTGACGGCAAAGGTGCGGGGTGGGAGTTTTGCACCCATAAAATGACTTGCTCAGTAGCAGCCGGCGCCGGCAGTCCGGCGTATAAATCCGCCGGCCAAGCGTTGGCATCATGGGTGCAGCTGAGCGCCTCTTCACTGCCATATGTGTCAATGACATATTTCACAATATCATGGCCGGCGCCATTAATCACTGAGACAAATAATTGCCCGCAAAATTCCGGCAGTTGATATTCGGCACGCAGTTGGCGGCTGTCAATAATCACCGTTTCGTTGGGGGTGGTCAAAGGTATCTCAAAATCCACTAACACCCCGCCGTCAGCGGCAAAAAGCCGACACCATAAAAATGTGTTTTGGGCGCCATAGCCGCCCCAATAATTTGCGGTTACTAATCGCGTGTGTCGCCCGTCTTCATCGCGAAAAAAGGCAAAATTGGTGGCAAAATTTAACTTGTCCAAATAATTTCGCTTGTTGGTAAGCAATCGTTCGGGAATTCGCATATCATCCAAAGACAGCGTCTTGCAATCCGCCGGCAATAAATGGCGAATTTGCCCCCATAACATGCCACTGTCAAAAGCGGGAACAAAAACAACATCGGCATGGCTATCGGGCAGCGCGGTAAGCGGCAAGTGCGGAAGCCCCATGGTTTGCTCGTCCAAGATCAGCGTATCGCGCACATAATAGCCGGCGATATGTTTGGTCGGCAAGCCATGCAAAGCGGCAAAGGCGGGCAGTTGTCCGAGAGGGTCAAAGACGACAGCGCGCTGGGCGGCGCGAATTTGCTGGACCATGGCGGCGGCGGACTCAGCGGCCAAGGGATGCCCCAAAGCCTTAAAAAAAGTGTCGCCGCCGGAGCGGTTGCTGAATGTGTGAATGGGTAACGCCATTTGCTTAGTTGGCGCGCCAGCCCAAAGCGCGCCCGACTTTTTTGAAAGCGGCGCTGACGGCATGGCGGCGACGCTCACGGCGTAAATAATCAGAATGGCGCACCCAGTTGAGTTGAATGGCGCGCCGTTGACCGGCAAAACTTTTGTGGCCGTGCCACGCATTATCAACACAGGCAAAGGCTAACAAAGTGCCACGCGCCGGCGGCGTTTCGGCAAAATAATCATCAATATCATCAGGGCTATTGAGCAGCCGCAAGCGCCCGCCGTCCGCTTCCCAGGGGCCGTTCATATAAATTAATATGGTGATGAGTTTGCCTTTGGAGTCCAGATGAATTTTGCCGTCAGCGGGGCGGCATTGTCCGCGCACGGTAATCATCGTTTCGCGGCCGGATAAATCGACACCGAATTTCTCGCCCATTGCCTGCGCAAATGGCGGCTGCTGCAATTCATCCAAAAAATCGGCGAACACTTTGCCACAATGCAAAGACTGCGCCGGAAAAGAGCCGGGCGATTGAATATCGGGAAAGTCCTCAATCAATGCGTCCGCTTGTGCGGCGGCGATGAAGCCGGGCGCAATCAGATGCGGGAAGGGCG
>JBPCWX010000131.1:0-8155 GCA_051009095.1 Gammaproteobacteria bacterium
CCACGTCAACGGCTGACATAATTATTTGGGATACGGATGCCCGCGCATGATGCAGTCGGCGCGGAATAATTGTTCCACCAGCGCTAAGCGCGCTACGGCGTGAGCAAAAGTCAGCGGAGATAATGACAACATTTCATCTGCCCGCTGCCGCAATGATGGCGGCGGACCGCTGGCACCGCCAAGGATAAAATAAGGTTCCGCCCCCGTCAGCCAATGCGATTCTAAGCGGCGGGCAAATGATTCGCTGTCATAACGCTTTCCCGCGGCGTCTAATAAAATGACCGCCGCGCGGCGTGGTAAACAAGCCAATATCGCGGCCGCTTCCTTGGCCGCCATCGCTGGTTTGACGGTGCGCACATGCAGGCGAAAACCTTGCAGGCGGGCGATATAATCCGCCTCTAACACCGCTAACCAGAGCGGCGTGCGTGCCGCTACGGCAATCATCCCCACGGTCTTCATTAGCTCCAAAACCACCGCCGCATGCCGCCCAATATCCGCCCTGCCGATTCGTGATATGACAAATATACGGGCGCCACAATCAAGATTAAAACCGTGGCAAAAGCCAAGCCAAAACAAATTGAAATCGCCATCGGGATCAAAAACTGCGCTTGTGTTGAACTCTCAAACATAAGTGGCGTCAGGCCAGCAATGGTGGTGCAAGAGGTGAGCAGCATGGCCCGCAAACGGCGGCACGTCGCATCGGCAATCAGCCCGTTGGTTGCCGCTTCGGGTGCGGCACGGCGGCGCGTCATATATTCGCGCAGCAAAATAATGGCGTTGTTGATGACAATGCCGTTTAGCGTGAAGATGCCAAAAGTCGATAATATGGACATGGTGTAACCCATGAGCCAATGACCAAACACAGCCCCCGCCAATGATAGCGGCACAGTAAACAGCACCACCAGCGGCAACGTCCACGAGCCAAACACGGCCGCCAAAATAATGTAGATCAGCAGCAATGCCGCCACTAATCCGATTTTCATATCCTCCACCGTTTCGCGCTCATCCGAACTGCTGCCTTCAAAAGAATAAGTCACGCCGTATTGGGCGGCCAAGGACGGCAGTTCACGCGACAGCAAACGCGACTGCAACTGCGCCATATCCGTTATCTTAAAATCCACTTCGGCGTTGACATTGACCACCGTGTCTGCCCCCACCCGCTGCACTTGGTCAAATCCCTGTCTTGTTTGCAAGCGCACCACATCTTGCAGTGGCGACAAACGACCATCGGGAAGACGAATTAAAAAGCCCGTCAATTCCCGCAGTGAATCCTGCTCCGCACCCGCCAGCATCACGCGCAAATCTATTTCATCCACGCCTTCATAAAAAGTTTGCGCTTTGTAGCCGTCAAATGAATCGCGTAATTGTGCCGCCACATCTTCCACCGACAAGCCCAGCGCCTCGCCCAATGGGGTTAGCGCAAAAACTTCTTGCCGCTGTCCATATGGCATATCATCGCGCGGCAAAGACAACCCCGGCACTCCCAAAAGCATGGTTTGCAATTCCATGGCGGCTGATTTTAGGGTGTCGATGTCGCTCCCGCTAAGCCGCACTTCCAGGTCTTCTCCGGGCGGCCCGCCTTCTTCCACTTTCATTTTGAGCGTTTCCAATCCTGCCGCGCGCCGCACTTGTTCGCGCCATACCCGCAAAAATTCTTCCGAAGTCACGGTGCGTGAATCGGGTTCGGATAATTCAATGCGCATTTTCAATTTTTCTTTGCCGCCTGCTTGTCGCTCGCCGCCGCGCGCAAAAAACAGCGAGCGTGCGACCAATAAATCTTTTTCATCCGCAAAAGAGGCGGCGACAGTTAATAAGGATTCTTCCAAATGGGCGGCAAAATGTGCCACTTCCGCTTGGGGGGTGCCAGCCACAAAATTTGCCTCCACATTAATCACTCCCAATTCGCCGCCGGCAAAAAAACGATATTTCACCGTGCCGCTGACGATCATGGCGATGCTGATGGCCAATGCCGTAAAAGCCAAGGTTAGCGTCGCCAGCCGATAGCGTAATGCCGTCTGCACCAAAGTGCGAAACCATGATTCTTGCAGATGCGCGAAGCCGCGCTCAATCAGGGCGCGCAAGCGGTTGTCGCCGCCTGACATGCGGGAGAATGCGCCAGCCAAGTGGCCGGGTAAAACCATAAAACACTCAAACAAAGATGCTGACAGCACGCACACAACCACCAGGGGAATATCAAACAAGATCGCCCCGATGATGCCGCCGATGGCAAACAGAGGCATGAATGCCGCTACTGTGGTAAAAGTGGAGGCAGTGATGGCGCTGAACATTTCTTTGGCCCCGCGAATGGCGGCGGGCATGGCGGTCTCGCCCCGTCGTAAGCGATAGTGCGCATTTTCGCCCACCACAATGGCATCATCAACAACAATGCCGGTGGTCATGATAAAAGCAAACAGGCTCAGCATATTAATCGTCCCGCCAGTAAAAAACAAGGCGGATAAGGCCACCATAAAAGTTGCTGGAATGCCCACCGCCACCCATATGGCGACACGCGCATTGAGGAATAAAAATAATAGCGCCAGGACTAAAATAAGACCTTGCGCCCCGTTTCTGAGCAATAGATTGGTGCGGGATTGAATCAGTGTGTATGCCTCATCATGCGCGGTTAAACTAATCCCCGGCGGCAGTGCCGGTCGGTTTTTGTCCAGCCATTCATTAATCCGTTCGGCAGCGGTGAAAATATCGCTGCCCGCGGATTGTTTGAGCAAAAATTCCACCGCCGGTCGACCATTAAACAGCAAGGTGATTTCGTCATCATTGTTCACGCGGACAATATCGGCGATGTCGCCCAGACGCGTACGCCTTCCAGCACCGTCCAAAATTCGGACATTCGCCAATCCTGCTATATCTTGTTGTCGGGCGGTGGCACGCAAACGCCTTCCACTCAGTTCGCCTTGCACGTCGCCGGCGGAAATGTCAACATTTTGCGCCGCAATTTGCCGCCCCACATCACGCAATGACAGCCCTAATTGTGCCAGTTGCCGTTGCGACAGACGAATTTCAATTTCATCTTTGGGCAAACCCGACACCTCCGCCGACACCCCGGCAATGTTTAATAATTGCTGTTCCATCTGTCGCGCAAAGGGGCGCAATTCCGCCAGATTGCTGCCAGCCAATGACAAGCGCATGATTAAATCACCGTCAAAAGAAGAGGGCGATGACACTTCGGGGGCCTCACTGTCAGCAGGCAGAGCCGAAGCCGCCAAGTCCACTTGTCGCCGCACATCGTCCAAGGCTAAATTAATGTCAGCATTTTGCGGGAATTCAAGGTAAACAAGGGCGCCGCCATCGCGCGCAAAAGAATATATTTTTTTGTAATTATCCACATTGCGCAAGTGTTTTTGCAGCGGGGTAATGATGGAATCATCTACGTCTTCGGCGGCGGCGCCGCCCCAGGTGACGTTAATAACAACGATTTGCAAGTCGTATTTTGGAAAAAACCGCGTCTCGATGCGTCCCGCCGCCAGCAAGCCAGAGGCAAGCATGATTACCACGAGCAAATTCGGCGCGATGGGATGGCGCGCCATGGCTGCGATAAGTCCTCTCATGGTGCAGCGATTGTCATACAGCAGAAGACATGGTTATCTGATAAAATCATATGCGGCGCTCGGCAAGCGCGGCATTATCTTTTTTTGCCGGTTAAAAACACAGCCACCAAACCGACTATGGTAATGCCGGCAATAATACTGCCGATTAAAGCATGGCCATGCACCACAATATATGCTCCGCTCATAACGCCGGCCAAGCCGATGATAAAGGCAAAAATTTGACCCAATATATTGTGGGTAAAAATAAAGAAGTCGATTCTTGTTTCCCGGCGGCGCCGATGGCTTGCTTCTGTTTGTGTCTGGTTGATTAGCCAATCCACCAGGTCGGGGCGAAAGCCGTGTAAACGCTCAATGTTCTCAACAGGAATAATGGGGGCATCCGTCTCGCTGTGCCGAATCATTAATTCGGCATTGTCTTTTTTGATGCTCGCGGTTTTTGATTTTGCCATCAGCGCAAGTGCTTCATTTGCTTTGCGGTTTCTCGGCTCAGCTCGGAATACACCCGGTGCCCATCATTCATTAGGGCATGATAATCTCTGGAAAACCCTTTTTTGTCGGGCTTTTTATAATCCAGCGAAGGGCATATGACCAAAACACTGCCGATGCCGGCCCAAAAGCTTTTGACCGCTAAGAAAAAATTACTCTGCTTGTCCGCTTGATGGCTGGCGTCGCGATTGCGTGAAGATAAGGTATATTGGAAATTCATCATTTTTCTCCTGGTGTGCTTGGAATTATAACTTTAATCGGCATAAAATCAATAATCCGCCGATTTTTTGTCCCCCAGCCGGACCCGCAACCTCATCCACAGATGTGCGGCGGATTCATGATACGATAAATATACCGGGGCCAAAAAGAGAATCAGCAAGGTCGCAAAAGCCAAACCAAAGCAAATGGAGATGGCCATGGGAATTAAAAATTGCGCCTGTGTGGAGCTTTCAAACATGAGCGGGGTTAGGCCGGCAATGGTCGTTAGTGAGGTCAGTAAAATCGCCCGCAAACGGCGGCACGTCGCATCAATAATCAGTGTATTCGTATCGGCTTGCGGCGTTTGCGCCTGTCGCGCCATATATTCCCGCAGCAAAATGATGGAATTATTAATGACAATGCCGTTGAGTGTGAAGACGCCAAAGGCCGATAAAATGGACATCGTATAACCCATGAGCCAATGGCCAAAGATGGCGCCGGCCACGGCCAATGGCGTCGTCAGCAGCACCACAAACGGCAGGGTCCAAGAAGCAAACACCACCGCCAAAATGACATAAATTAATAGCAATGAAAAAATGAGGCCGGCGCGCATGTCCGCCACTGTTTCGCGCTCGTCCGATTTGCCGCCTTCAAATGAGTAAGATACGCCGTGAGTGTCGGCAACAATGGGTAATTCATGGTTGCGCAGTTGGGCGTGCAGGGCAATTTCATCTGTTTTCTTAAAATCCACTTCGGCGTTAATGTTAATCGCCAGTTTGCCGTCAATGCGCCGCACTTCGTCGAATCCCTGCCGCTTACGCAAACGCACCATATCTTCCAAGGGCGCCAGCCGTCCGTCCGGCAGCCGCAGCAAAAAACCCGAAAATTCACGCAACCCATCACCGTCCGCACCATCCATCACCACGCGCAATTTCACTTCATCGGCATCATTATAAAAAGTTTGTGCGGTGTAGCCGTCAAATGAATCGCGCAGCTGTGCCGCCACTGATTCCACGGATAAACCCAAGGATCGCCCCAAGGGAGTCAATTCAAACAGTGATTGCTGCTGTCCGCGGGGGGTGTCATCGCGCGGTAAAGAAACCCCCGCCACTTGTGCTAACCGCGCTTGCAGAGCCAATGACGCCGCTTTTAATGTGTCCAAATTGTCTCCGAATAAGCGGATTTCCAACTCTTCACCGCGTGGGCCGCCGCGCCGTTCGCGCATTTGCAATGATTCTAATCCTGCTGGCTTTTGCACCCGACGTCGCCATTCACGCACAAAATCCGCCACCCGAATGTTGCGGTCGTCCGGCTGCGATAATTCCACGCGCATGCTTAGTTTTTCATCTCCGCTTCCTTGTCGGCCGCCACCGCCCAAAAAGATAACCCGAGAGACCACCAAATTTTCCTCTTGGGGAAAAGCGGTTGCTGCCGCTTGCAGGGTTTCTTCCAAATGCGTGGCAAAACGCTCCACCTTTGCCCGTGGCGTGCCGGCGAAAAAGTTTGCCTGTATATTGATGCGACTGAGCTCCGGGCCAGAGAAAAATCGATATTTTACGGTGCCGCTGGTGAGGATGGTAATGCTAACTGCCAAAAAACTCAAACACAGCACCACGGTGGCCAGCCGATAGCGCAAGGCCAGTTGCAGCGCGCGGCGGAAGCCGATTTCCTGAAAGCGTGCAAAACCATGCTCTAAGGCCGCCCGCCAGCGATTGTCGCGCCGAGGCATGGAAGTGAACGCACCGGTTAAATGGCCGGGCAAAATGGTAAAACATTCAAGCAGCGATGCGGTTAGCACACAAATAACAATAATCGGAATTTCCACCAAAATTGCGCCAATCACGCCACCAATCACCAACAGCGGTAAAAAAGAGGCTACTGTGGTGAAAGTGGAAGCGGTTACCGCCGCCAACATGTCGCCGGCGCCACGAGAAGCCGCAGTCAATGGAGGGTCGCCGTGCCGCAAGCGATAATGCGCGTTTTCGCCCACTACAATGGCATCATCAACAACAATGCCGGTGGTCATGATAAAAGCAAATAAACTGATCATATTAATGGTGCCGCCAAATAAATACAGTGCCGCTAAGGCCGTCATAAAAGTTACGGGAATGCCCACCGCCACCCAAAACGCCACGCGCGCATTTAAGAATATAAACAAAAAAATCGCCACCAGTAGCAACCCTTGCGCGCCGTTTTCCAACAGTAAATTTTTGCGTGATTTTATTGCCTTCCACCGTTCGCTGGTGGGGGATAGATGCAAACTCGGCGGTAAAGTGGTGCGTATTTCCCGCCCCCACTGAGTGATTGCTTCGCCAGAGACCAGCGTATCGCCGCCAGTTTGCCGCTGTATTTCATATTCCACCGCGGGGCGACCGTTAAAAAGCAGGGTGGTTTGGTCATCATCCTGCGCGCGAGAAATGGTCGCCACTTCGCCTAAGCGCACCGGGTTGCCTTGACCGTCCAAAATGCGCACGTCGGATAAGCCCGCCAAATCGCGCTGTTTAGAGACGGCACGCAGCCGCTGTCCGCCAGTGTCACCGTCGACGCGGCCGGCAGAAGTGTCGATATTTTGTGCTGCAATTTGCTTTCCCACATCACGCGGTGATAAGCCTAATTGCGCCAGCTGCCGTTGTGAGAAGCGGATTTCAATTTTATCCGTGGGCAAGCCCGACACTTTTACCGATCCCATGTTGAGGGCCAATAATTGCCGTTCCAGGTTGCGGGCAAAGGTGCGCAGTTCCGCCAAATTTTCACCCGACAGCACCAGCCGCATAATCATATCCCGCTGCTCTGGCGCCGACACTTCGGGGGTATCGCTGTCAGTGGGCAGGCTGGCGGCTGCGGCATCAGTCTGCCGCCGTACGTTTTCCAAAGCGCGGTCTATATTGACGTCTTGAGGAAATTCGATATAAATTCGGGCGCTGCCGTCTTGGGCGGTGGTGTCAATTTTTTTGTAATTCTCGACATTGCGCAGATTGTTTAGCAGCGGCGTTATTAATGAACGGTCGACATCTTCCGCCGAGGCGCCGCTCCACGTCGCCCGTACGCTAACGGCTTGAACTTGAAATTCAGGAAAAAACCGCGTTTCAATTCGCCCTACCGCCAAAAAGCCGGAGACCAGCATGATGAGCATAAGCAGATTCGGCGCAACCCGATGGCGCGCCAAGGCTGCAATAGCGCCAGTCATTGTTCGGCAACAACTGAAACGAGTGCGCTACCGATCAGATTAGGTAATTGGTTGGCAACTATACGCTCACCGTTTTTGAGCTGTGGGCAACGCATGAGCGATACTGTTTTACCGTGGTTGCGACCGATGCCGACACTCTGACAGGCTATCGGATACGCTCTATTATCGTCAGCAATGCGATAAACAAAGTTATCTTGATATATCGCATCTGGCGGCATTGCCAGCAGACCATCCTCAGCGGGTAGACGCACCACAACATCATGCACCCCGCCCAATATCCAATCGCCAGCCGGCAGGCGAAAGAAAACATCAATGGAACTGTCGCCCGGCTCCACGCGCGGCTCCAGACGAGCAAAAGCAAGTGTCATCTGACGGTTATTTTCTTCTAACACCACTTCCAGATCATCGCCCAGTGCCGCGCGGTGTTTTTGCGGCAAAGCAACACGCAAACGTAGGCGGGCAGGATCGAAAATATCCAGCAAAGGTGCGCCTCGGTTGGGACGGGCGCCCACTGCGGTATGCACCCGTGCGACTCGGCCGGCAAAAGGTGCGCGCATTTCGCCGCGTTCAATGAGTAATAAAACTTGTTCCAGTTGCACGCGGGCGGCGGCTAACTGCTGTTCCAAACGGCTGATTTCGTTGGCATAATTGGCGACTTGATTTTCCAGTGCGACAAAGTCCAGCCGCCGTTGTCCCAGTGCTTGTTCGGCGGTTTCCA
>JBPCWX010000132.1:0-7175 GCA_051009095.1 Gammaproteobacteria bacterium
CGCGAGCGCGTCTCTTGCACCAGCTGAGCGCCCAATTCTGGGGGGATTTCTTCCAGCCCATAGCGGCGGCGATAAGCCTCTTCCAACTGCTGATAAGCGCCATAAAATTCATTGCGGGAGATTTCCAGCGAACCCACGCCGCCGATAGACGGGTCTAACCCGCCCACCAAAGAACCGCCGGCAAACATGAGCGGCAACGCAAACATGGCGATAAGCAAGCGCCGAAAATTGGGACGATGACGAAAAAATGCAAACATGGCTTGTTAGTGGCTATAAAAAAACATAAAGATAAATTATATAGTTTATTTATGCTTTATTGGTCATTTTAGCATAAGGTGGCGGTAATACCCTTTACGCCCGCCGATGAAACTGCGATTAACCTTAAGCATGGGCAATTATGGTTAGCCATTGCGGTTTGCCTAATGACAGTGCGAATTGATTATTGCTGAGTCTCAGGCACAAGCGACAGCGTCCGCCCGCCAGCGATTCCAACTTTAAGGTATGTTCACAGTGGGCGATCACCGGGGCAAAATCGGCTGGAGACAAAAGCCCTTCGGCCAGGCAATAGCCATCTTGTGAAAACTGTTGTATCGCGTTTTTGCTTATCATGACAACAACTTTTTTTATTTCTACCAATATGAGTATAGCATAAAAAAACTAAAAATATTTTTGTCATAATTTCTTGCTATAATATGCCGGATGAAAAGCAAAAAACAACGCCGAGTCGCTTTTGTTGGCTTGGGCGATATGGGCATGGGGATGGCGCAAAACTTGCTACGTGCTGGTTTCACGGTGGCGGGTTTTGATTTACTGGCTAAGCGGCGCAACTTACTCAAATCTGCCGGCGGTATTCCGGCGGCTAGCTGCGGCGATGCCGCCCAAGGTGCAGAGGTTGCCTTTATTATGGTCATGAACGGCATGCAAGTCATGCAGGCCATCGCCGACAAGGATGGATTGTTGACCTCGCTGCCGCGTGGTGCGGTGATTGTTATCACCGCCACCATTGAACGAGACGAAGCACAGGCAGCGGCGGAAGTGGCCGCAGCACGCGGGATACCTACGGTTGATGCACCGGTGTCGGGCGGGTTGCCGGGGGCGCGCGATGGGCGACTGACATTTATGGCAGCAGGGCCGGCGGCGACCTTGCGCAAAGTGCGCCCATATTTACAAGCAATGGGTAAAACGACTCACGTGGTCGGTAATAATCCCGGCGACGGTCAAACGGTAAAAGCCGCATTGCAAGCGATGTTGGGCGGGTTGTATTCCTCCATTTTTGAAGCAATGACCCTCGGCAAAAAAGCGGGCATTTCTGACCAGGTCATGCACAACGTGCTGACAACAAGCATGGCATCCTCACCATTGGTTAATAACTGTGTCGATCTTATTGTTCAGCGCAAATTCAAAAACAGCGGCAGTCAAATCGGCACTATGTATAAAGACCTTGGCATTACGACAAACCTGGCGCGCAAAGTTGGCGCCCCGTTGTTTGCAACAGCGGCGGCACGTGAGTTATTTCAGGCCGGCATCACCGCTTTTCCCGGTGAAGACAACTGGTGTGTGGTGAAAGTTTTGGAACGGCTGGCGGGAATTGCCGACAATAACTCTGTCAAGGCGGCCACAAAATCAGCGACAAGCAAGAAAAATTAAATGCGGCTTGGTGTAATCAGCGACGGCGTCAGCCGAGATGTGCAAACAGCGGCCGCAGTGGCACGCGAGGCGGGATTGTCAGACATTGAGTTTCAATATATGTGGGATTTTGAAGTCGGGGACGCCCACATGCCCGATAATAAGCGGCGCTTGGCCAAGCAGCTTGTTGAAGATAACGGGTTGCAGGTATCTTGCTTGTCGCGGCATATTTTTGCCCGCCAACCGTTGGCCACAGAAATTGCCTCTGCCGCCTATTGCGAACAAATGGACGCATTGTCGCGCTGCATTGCGTTGGCGCATGAATTAGCGTGTGATATGGTGCGCATCATGAGTTTTCGCCGTGAGATGATTTTATTTGGCGCCGGCGGCGCCGAACATTGGATTGTTGCTAACGGCGCCTGGGATAAACTGCGGGTTTTATTGGAAGCGCCGCTGCGGTTGGCGGAAAAAGAAGGCATTCGTTTGGTCATTGAAACCGGCAATGGCACAACCATTAATTCCGCACAAATGATGAGCCGATTGATTGATGACCTGGGGGCGCACCATCACTTGTTCGCATTGTGGGATCCTTGCAACGCCTTATATTGCGGCGAAGCACCGTGTCCCGACGGCATCGCAGCGTTGGGCGGCGGCAAAACTGGACATGTTCATATTAAAGATGCGGTGGTGCGTCCGGCTCGGTCGACGGTGGATTTTTGTCGTCTTGGCACAGGTGATATGACGGCGTATTTGCGCCCTATCGCCGAGTTTTTGCGCACCGAAAATTATGCCGGCAGTGTTTCTTTGGAAAGCACCTACCGGCCAGCGGGCGGCGACTTTATTGATGGTTTTCGCGAATCCATATCCTTGTTTAAGGAAATTTACGGTTAAACTTGTGCTCAGGTAAAAAGTTGTTCTTTAGCCGCCGAGTTAGTAGCAACCTGACAAAATTTTTTGTGCCATTTCGCAACACGCAAATTGGCCGCGGTTAAATTTCATCACGTCGGTTTTGCCGCATAAGTATGTGTTTTTTTCATTGGTGCTGTATCATGGCACAAGCAAGTTACGACAAATTATACTTAGATATTGCACACGGGCAATTTTTGAGTAGAATAAAGGCACAAAATACAACTCAAGGAGAAAATCATGAAAACATTCAAACCCAAATTTAACATGCTTGCGGCGGCGGTGCTGGCGCTGTCTTTGGCGGCACCGGTCAATGCTGCGGATTTTACTTTTCGCTACGGTAATTCACAGCCCGAGCAGGCACCGCGAAGTCAATCAATGATTTATTTCAAAAATTTGGTTGAAGACGCAAGCGGAGGCCGCATCACAGTGGATAACTACTTTGGCGGCGTGCTTGGCACCGAGCGGGAGATGATGGATCAGGTCGCCACCGGCGCACTGGACGGCACGCGCGGCGGCAAATTCACCGATGCCAACCCCGCTTACAATATCTTTCTGATGCCATTTTTGGTTGGCGGATGGGATGAGATGCTGCGTTTGATCAACAGTAAGTTTGCCAACCGCATTAATCGCGGGGCGCGCAAAAACGGTTATCACATTCCGGCCCTCGGCATTTCACAAGGATTTCGGGTGCATACCAACACCAAGCGTCCGCTCGCGACAATCGCCGATTTTAATGGTTTGAAGATGCGCGTGCCGGGGCAGGATGTGTATCTTGAGACCGCAAAGTCGCTTGGCGAAAACCCGCAGACGCTTGACTATTCCGAGGTTTATCAGGCCATGAAAACCGGCGTGATTGATGGTCAGGACAATGCCTATTCCAATGTGTGGGACTATAAAATTTATGAGGTCAGTAAATATATGTCCATCACCAATTACAGCACTGGTCCTGATCCGTTTATTGTCCGTTTAGATTGGTACGAGCAGCTGCCCAATGACCTAAAGGCCATTTTTGATGATGCGGCAAGGCGGGCGATGGCGTATAGCGACGGGCTCAACCGTGCCAGCGAACAAAACTATGTTGAGCAGTTGTGTACGGTTTTGGAATGCAACACGGTGGCAGCGGCGGAATTAGGCAAAATGGCCACCGCCACCAAGCCCGTGTATGACATTTTCATCGGCAAAGGACACTTTACTCAAGCCGATGTTGACGAAGCGAAACGTATCGCACAAGGCGAATAAAGCGTTATCGCCGTGAGGCAGCTCATAGCGGCGATGGAGGTTTGGGCGGGGCGCATTGCGCACTGGCTGGAGGCATTCATCGCCGCTTTATTTCTCTTAGTCACGGCAGCAGTGATTGGGTCGGTGGTCTTGCGCTATGTTTTTAACGAAGGCATAATCGGCAGTGATGAGGCGATTCGCATTATGTTTATTTATACCACGGCCATTGGTGCGGCGGTGGCAGCGGGGCGCAATGATCACATTGCGATTACCGTCGGCATTGACCTATTGACGCCGGCCATGCGGCGGCGGATGCAGGTGCTGATTTTATTGCTGGTTGCCGTTATTAATGTGTTTATGCTGTGGCATTCGCTTGGCTGGATAGATAAAACGGGCGGCTATCTAATACCCGCCTTGCAGTTGCCGCAGTTCATCAAGCAAATATGCGTTCCGGTGGGCTGTGGCGCTGCCGCACTCTTTTGTCTGATGCGGGCATTTTGCCGGCTAGGAGCAGCACCGGAGAAAAGCGGATAATGACTGTTTTACTGATTTCGCTGCTGCTCTTTTTGCTGATTGGCGTGCCGGTTGCATATGCCATCGGTTTGTCAGCACTGGCATATTTTTTGGTTTATCAGCCGGTCTTGGCCCACGTGATGCCGCAGCGCATGTTTGCGCAGATGGATTCCTACACGCTCATTGCCTTGCCCATGTTTATTATGATGGGGCTGTTGATGAATTCCGGCGGCATTACCAGGCGGCTGATAGATTTTAGTTTGGCTTTTGTCGGGCGATTGCGCGGCGGTTTGGGCTTGGTGAATGTTTTTGCCAGCATGATTTTTGGCGGTATCTCCGGTTCTTCCAGTTCCGACACGGCCTCCATTGGTTCGGTGTTAATTCCGGAAATGAAGCGGCGCGGTTATTCGGCGCGGTTTGCCAGTGGCATTACCGTGGCTTCTTCGACCATGGGCATGATTATTCCGCCAAGTATTCCCATGGTGCTGTATGCGATTGTTGCGCAAGAATCGGTGGGGCGCTTATTTTTGGGCGGTCTAATTCCGGGGGTTCTTATTGGTGTTTTGCAAATTTTCATCACTTTGGCGGTTGCGCGCAAATATGATTATCCGCGCGAAAGCACGCCCTTTTCTTTGGGCGGTGCGACACGGCAGACTTGGCGGTCTTTACCAGTGTTGCTGATGCCGATCTTCGTGGTGGGCTCGGTGGTGGGCGGTATTGCCACGCCGACAGAGTCGGCGGGTTTGGCAGTGGCTTATGCCGCGGTGTTTGGTTTTTATATCTTTCGCGAACTGGATGCCAAGAAGTTTTGGGTATCGGCAAAAGAAACGATTATGACCAGCGCGCGCATTATGATAATTATCGGCATGTCTGGTTTGTATTTGTGGATTTTGGCGTTGGAGCGCATACCAGAGATGGTGGCCGCATATGTTGTGGAGTTGGATTTGGGCGTGGTGGGTACTTTGATGCTGGTTAACTTTATTGTTTTGCTGGCTGGCACTTTTATTGATGTTAGCCCCGCGATTTTATTGTTAACCCCGGTGTTTTTACCGGCGTGTGAAAGTGTCGGCGTATCGCCGGTGCATTTTGGCGTGTTATTGGTTTCAGGCCTAGCGGTTGGTGCGTGCACACCGCCGGTGGGTAATTGTCTGAATGTTTGTGCGGCAATATCACGTCTTGGCATCGGGTCCATTTTTATCGGTGCGGCACCGTTTTTGGCGGCGAATGTGGCGGTGATGATTCTGGTGACAGTGTTTCCCGAATTGGTTTTATGGATCCCAAACACTTTGATGGGCGAGGAGTAAAGCGTTGCTTGGGGTGTCAGATCATGGTTTTGGTGATGGGGAAAAACACTGTACGGACAGGGCGAATCTTAAAGAAGATCATGATTTTCCCGTTGTTTTTTATACTGGTTGATGATTTCCACCGACCAGTCTTCTTGCAAGCGTTTATTTTCCACATTGGCAATGAGTTCTTGCAGGGGATAAAACCTTTTGTCTATTTTGACCGAGGTGCCTCGTTTTTCTTGAAACTCAGCGCCACTGACCACAATTCCGACATGTTTGCTTGGTGCCTGCCATTCATACACAATCGCAGCGTGTTGGGCAATTTTTGAGGGTGTATCCACATATATCGCACCCATTAATTTTAGGTTATTATCTGTTACGCTTAGCCTCAACTCTTCCGTCAATTCTCGCTTGGCACATTGAATAATGGCATCGCCGTTGGTGTCATCCTCTTTCCGCACATGTCCGCCCGCCCAAATGACCTTTTTTTTATCCAGCGAGTTTTGGTGGTCATTTTCGCGGCGGGTAAGATATAGAAATTTACCATAGTAGTCGCGAACGACCACCACCGGAATCGCTTGCACTTTGGCTGGGTCGGCTTCCACTTCTTGGCGTGGTTTATAGACGCCTTTTTGCAAAAAAACTTCTTTTAGCCGCCCTGCCTGCTCTTTGTCAATGTAGCGATTACCGCAGAAAAGATCTGACACAACATTTTTATCAAGGTGCAAAATATCTTCATTTAGGTGCCGTTCCACGCAACTGAGCACAATGTCGGCAATGTATTTGGAAGATTTTTTGAGATCATCAAGAGCGCTCAAAGAAGTATCCACCTTATAGATATTAAAGTTCTGGTGCTCTTTCATTGCACGTTTAATATTTCCCTGTATTGCGCCCAAGACGTCCTCATTCATAATAGAGCCCAATGGCATGTTTGGCGGAATTAGTGTTCCGCGTTCTCTTTTGATGGATTCGCCGGGTGATGCCACCATGACAAAAACAGCGGCGGTGAGCTGGCGCCATTGCGGCATGCTCAGGAATTTTTCAATGGCCTCATACGCGTTGCCGTCGAGACGGGAAAAATTTTCGTTCATCAGTCGCATCCAACAGATGGCGTCAAAAACCCCGCGGTCTAAAAACAAAATGTCAGGATCGCCGGAGCGGGGCGGAGACTGTGTTTTTTCCAATAATTGCGCCAAGGTTGAACAGGCTGTCCAAATGTTAAAGTTAGGGTGTTTTTTATCGCGTATAGGACAAAGCGACGCCATTTCAACAACTGTTTGCACATTGAAATCGCAACGCTTAAAAAACGACTGAACTTGGGCGATATTGCTTGTTTTGCCAGCCTTGGGTACACCAGCAAATTCAATCACAATAGGCTTGCGTGCCAAGGTGCGATATTTTTGGGCAACTTGACAAGCACGCTCGGCGAACTGCTCATCCATACCAGTCATTTTGTGCGGCGTTTGCATAATTTTAACCTAACAATTTTTATCGCTAATTAAAGCCAATATACGACAACAAAAAGAAACAGCCACACCACATCGACAAAGTGCCAATACCACGCCACCGCTTCAAAGCCAAAATGATGCTCCGGCTTGAAATGCCCCGCCATGCTTCGCCCCA
>JBPCWX010000133.1:0-4775 GCA_051009095.1 Gammaproteobacteria bacterium
GCCAACTTTGCGCCTTGGTCGGCGGCTTGTTGCAGCAATTCGCCCGCCCGCGCAAGATTGGCGGCGACATTGTCCACGGCGTTCATTTGCAGACAGGCGGCGATAAATTTTTGTGGCATGGGGGGATACCAGGATTGTAATTGGTAGACGATATTTATTGACCGTCTACTGCTTGGCATATTTTTTCCCATATCTTTTCTTGCCGCTGATTAAGAAAAGATTTGAAATCGTTAGATATAAGCGGGGAGTTTTTGTCTGTGGATAGGCAATGTGAAGCCATGACTTTATCAAATTCAAACCCTTCCGTACCTTTTATTCCTTGTAAATATTCAGAGGGGGCACGGTCATTAATAATTTTGTTGGTTACACCATGAATCAAAGTCCGATTGAGAATAGAGTTTATCGAATCTTTTTCATCAGTGTTAACCCCTTTTAAATAAGCACTTGGGAATATATGGTGATCCTCCAAGTCTTTTATAATTTCTTTATCAATTCGACGCCCTGAGTGAAAATCAAGCATACCGTTGCTTATCATAAGACACATTATTCCGCGATATATCGCGTTTTGCTTTGGTGTAATAGTCCGCAAGTCCTCCTTGCTGATGTTCAGTTTGGTGGACAACACAGCCTCAGGCGGTTTACCGCCGATTAGCCATTCTTTCAAGCTAGTAGTATCGGTCGCGGCTTGGGATAAAGCAGAACTTTCGTAAGATTGCGAAAAAACCGTACACCAAAACCATTGTTTTATTTTAGCTCGGTGTGCTCCTTTTTCCGCTTTTTGGGGGTCTAATTTGGCAATAGTTGCAGAAAGCGGTAATAACATGGTTTCATATGGAATCCATTTTTTTAGCATCACATTACAGTCATCTCGCAGTATTTGTAAACCTTGGGCAAGGGCGGAGACGGCCTTATCCCACCATTCATTAATGTCTTTATCCTCTAGCTTCAGGACATCGCTTCGCTTACATGATGGATTTGCACGACTGGCAAGAGAAATAATTTGTAGAATGTAATAAGGGTCAATCTTAAAATCATCCAATATTGGATGATTTTTCGAATATGCTTCGTCTTTTAATACTCGCAAATTGATTTTGCTAGGCATAAAACGAGCTGTTAATAAGTCATATACACCAAGTTTGACACCAGTGAGATTTAAAGTTTCAAATATCGTGCAGAGTGATTCAAAAGGTGTTTTGTCAGATAAAGTAACAACAGGAAATTGGTAATCGTTAATAATTGCTATTTTGCTGTTTAGCTTAGAAAATTGGTCTTTAGACAAAGTAGTATGGTGGTCTGGATGCCACCATTGGTGAAATGTCTGAGAACCATTTTGTAATACTGATAGTGGCATTACTAATTCTCCATTTTGATTCTCGGAATTTTGGTATCGATGTGCAGCTTGACTATTAGCGGCACAATGAAAAACACATTCATCAAAATCCTTTCCACTAATAATATCGTGGATTTTAATAAAATAACGGCGTTCCCCTGTGCCATAAAAAGCCTGATAGAGAGAGGTGAGACGTTGTTGACCGTCAAGGATAAGAAAAGTATGCTTATCCTTCAAATCTGGTGCCCCTTTAATTGCGCGCACTTCGAATAAATTTTTTGTGTCACGCACGCGCAAAATACTACCCGCAGGATAGTTAGAAGCGATTGAGGAAATTAAACTTTTTGTGTGATTAGGGCTCCATACAAAATCGCGTTGAAAATTGGGCAGAGCAGATTGATTCTTGTGGATTTCATCCAGAAGGTCAATGAGTTTGCGAGGGTTAGTGTCTTCAAAAATTGCCATGTATTTCTCCTACTCTAATTGTTTTATAGTGACAAGCCTATTTGTGCTTGAAGTCACATCCGTATATTAAAACATATTTTAGGGTGAAATATATAATTTGCTGGTGGTAATCATAAATAAACATTCCACCGCTCAAAAAATCACCCGCGGCGTTCCTTCGGCGGCGATAATTTTGCCTAACCGCCACGCTGTTTCGCCGCTTTGTTGCAGATGATGCAAGGCAATATCCGCCTCTTGTGCCGGCACAATGGCGGCCATGCCAATACCGCAATTAAATACCCGCCGCATTTCATCATCTCCCACGTCGCCAGATTCTTGCAGCCAATCAAATAATGGCGGGCGTGGGCGCGAATCATCAATATGTGCCGCAGTATTGGGCGGCAAGGCGCGGGGCAGGTTTTCGGTCAATCCGCCGCCGGTAATGTGTGCTAATCCTTGCACTTGACATTTTTCTCTCAATGCGGCGATGGCGCGGCAGTATATGCGCGTTGGGCGTAACAGTTCCGCCAACACCCAAGGCGGTGGCGGCGATTTTGCGATAATGCGGCGGATTAATGAATAACCATTGCTGTGCGCGCCATCTGACGCCAAGGCAATAATGACATCGCCGACGGTGATATTTTGCGGACGAATGAGGGCGGATTCTTCCGCCACGCCAACGGCAAAACCCGCTACATCAAATTTATCGGCATCATACACCCCCGGCATTTCCGCAGTTTCGCCCCCCACCAATGCACAATCGCATTCGCGGCAGCCTTGGGCGATCCCCGCCACTACCCGCGCCGCCGCTGCTGGCGATAATTTGCCGCAGGCATAATAATCCAAAAAAAACAGTGGCTGCGCACCGCCGCATATTAAATCGTTGACGCACATGGCGACTACATCTATCCCCGCTGTTTCCAAGCGGTCATTTGCCGCCAACAGCGCGACTTTGGTGCCGACGCCGTCCGTGGCCGCAAGTAGCACCGGATTTTTCAATCGTGGCGGCAGACGCAGCGCGGCGGCAAAACCGCCCAAGCCGCCCAATAATTCCGCCCCTTTGTTGGTCAATGCGTTTGCCCCTTCTTGCGCAAACGGGCGGATGCGTGATACAAGTTCGGTGCCAGCGTCAATGTTTACCCCAGCGCGGCGATAGTGGTTTGTGTTATTCATGATTTTGCGGTATTATCCGTATTTTATCAATTTGGCGGTGAAATATTTACATCATGACAAAGTGCGTTCATCTTATTGCCGCATTGCTTGCGGCGTCTTGCATTGCCATTTTTTGGTGCGCCTCGGTGGTGGTGGAATTATTTGGAGCGCCGTCTTCCATCGCCACGGTTAAAAATTTTATCGTTGCGCCCGGCTTGTTTGTGCTCATTCCCGCCATGGCGTTGCTTGGGGCGACCGGCTTTGTTTTGTCCAAAGATAGAAAAGGACGCTTGCTCGCGGCGAAGAAAAAAAGAATGCCTTTTATTGTGTTGAATGGCTTGCTCATCTTGCTGCCTTCGGCGCTTTTGCTGGACTATTGGGCGGCGGCGGGTGTGTTCGATGCCAAATTTTATGCAGTGCAAGGTTTGGAGTTAATCGCTGGTGCAGTTAATCTCGGATTAATGGGAATGAATGCCCGAGACGGGATTAGGATGTCGGGGCGAATAAAGTTTAATCAATAAAGCCATGTCCGCTAACGCCAAATTGTTGCTGTTTTTGCTTGCGGCTGCTGCTTTGCTGTTGCTGTTGCTGTTGCAAGAGGCCGGGAGTGCGCTAACGCCTTTTGCTTTGGGGGCGGTGGTGGCGTATATTTTGTCGCCGCTGGCGGATAAAATGGAAGCTCGCAATATTAATCCATCGCTGGCGGCAGCGGTGTTGGTTTTGCTGGTTTTGGTGGCATTGATAGCGTTGCCGCTGGCATTGATTCCGTTGGTGGCGGCACAGATTAAAGCGCTGTTGGCGGTGTTGCCCGATTTGGCTGCGCGTGCCGGCGATTGGCTGGGGCAGACGCGGCCATATGTGGAAGAACAGTTGCGGGCATTGGATTTTTCCACTTTGGCGGGCAGCATTGAAACAGCGGATGCGGCAAGTGCAGCAGGTGCCTTTGTTGGATTTTTTGGCAAAGGCGTGGCGGCGGTGGCAGGATTTTTTGCCTTGCTGGTCATTACGCCGCTGACGGCATTTTATTTTTTGCGCGATCGCAAAATCATTGCCGGCGAATTGACCGATTCATTACCTCCGCGGATGCGCGATGAAATTTTATTGCTGCTGCGTGATTTGGATAATGTGCTGGATGAATTTTTGCATGGTCAGTTGTCGGTGATGGCGGTAATGGCGGTGGTGTATAGTGTTGTGTTGTATGTGGCGGGATTAGATTTTGCCTTGCTGATTGGGCTGCTCAGCGGCATCTTGGTTTTTATTCCATATGCAGGATTTATCATCGGGCTAACGCTGGCGACGTTGGCGGCGTTTAGTCAATTTGAATCTTGGGGCAGTATCATCTTGCTATGGGCGTTGATGGGAGCGGGGACGATTTTTGAGAGTTTTTTTATTACCCCTTGGTTGGTGGGAGAGCGTATTGGGTTGCATCCGGTGGTTGTTTTATTGGCGGTGATGGTGATGGGAAGCGTTTTGGGCTTTGTTGGCGTATTATTGGCGCTGCCGTTGTCGGCAGTTTTATTGGTGCTGTTGCGCTACTTGCGGAGACGATATATTAGCAGCAATTTTTATGGGAGTGGTTAACTTGAATCACCATCAATGTTTGATTGTGGTTTCTTTCTTATAAATACCACAGACCTCTCCTATTCCAGCCACGCCCCCGGCGGTAGCGGCACTAGAAAAACATGAAGAAAAATCAGATATAGCGTCGCCGATACGCTGGCTAAACATGCGGCATACAGCAGCACGCGTTTTTTACTCCACGGCGCAAAATTCGCCGCGAAAGTCAGCGCAACCAGCATCCCCGCCGCCGCAACATAAAAACCCGCCTGCGGTATGAACAGCGCAGCGA
>JBPCWX010000134.1:0-2632 GCA_051009095.1 Gammaproteobacteria bacterium
TTGAGTTTTAAGTAAAGTTTCCTACAAAAAAAATTCCCGCGGCACTTGCACCCGCAGCGCCAGCGAAAACATGACATATAAAATGCCGATAAAAATCGCCGTGATGAGCAGCACTTGCCGCCCGCGCGAGGCGCCGCCATAGCATAAAGACAACGCCGCAAACGCCAGCGCCGCCGATAAATAAAAACCCAGCTGAGCGGCAAACAAAACATAAATAATAATGATGCCAACACCCGGCGCAATTTTTTTGAGCAGCGCGCCATCAATGGGCGGGTCGCCGATAAAACCCCGCATAGTTTGCCGCAAAAAATTGACGGCGCAAAAAATGACCAGCAACAGCGCAATTAACTGAGGAAAAGCATATGCCGCTGGATCTGCGGGCGCAAAAGACGCCCACAGCACCACCAGGGCAAACACCAGAGTTGCCGTGTCGCCAATCGCCGCTAAGAATCGCCGCATCTTCATGCCGCCGCCGTCCGCCGCCGCGCTTTGACTTCCAGCATCACGCTGCCGACAATGGAAATTATAATTATCGCAATCAGCACAATATTCAGCCCGCCGCCCAAAAAATACGGCAGTACGCCATCACCCGCCCGCGCAATGGTGCTGCCATAAACAAAATTTTCCTCGGCAATGGGACCCAAGACAATGCCCAGCACCAGCGGCCCGGCGCTAAATCCATATCTTTCCAAAAACCACATGCCGCCGCCCAAAACGGCCATAATAATCACATCGGAATAGGAATTTTGCACGCTGTACGTGCCAAACACCGCCAGCACAATAACCCCGGCCGCCAGATAATATTCGGGCAATAAAATCACTTTGGCGGCCATGCGCGCAAGAGCCAAGCCCAAAATGACCATGAGAATTTGTCCGATAAGCAGGGCATTAATAAACGTCCAAGACACCTCGGGATGATTGGAAAATAAATCGGGGCCGGGAAAAATACCGTGAATCAGCAACCCACCCAACAATACCGCAGCGGTGGGGCTACCCGGAATGCTGAGCGTCAGCAATGGCACCAAAGACGGCCCAACCATGGCATTATTCGCAGTTTCGGCGGCAATCAATCCTTCGGGTTCTCCTTGTCCGTAAGTTTCGCGGGTTTTGCTAAATTTGCGCGATTGGTCATATGCCACAAGCCCGGCGATTTGCCCGCCCGCCCCCGGCACCAGCCCAACAATAATGCCCACTATGGAGCCGATGGTTAAGGTGCGCGGTTTGCTGAGCACCTGCTTGACCGCCTGCATCAACGGATGATGGCGCACTTTTTCCATGATACCCCGTCCGCCCGGTGCGCGCGCCAGCATATCAATGACTTGTGGAATGGCAAACAAACCGACCAGAGCGGGAATGATATGAATGCCGGCGTTCAGGTGTTCGCTAAACGTAAAACGATGGACGCCTTGGACGCCATCATAGCCAATGGAGGAAATCCACAGCCCAATACAGCCGGCAACCAACCCTTTGATGACAGACTGGGACGCCAGCGAAGCGATGACGGTGACCCCCAAAATGGCCATCCAAAACAGATGCGAAGGACCAAAGCTAAGCGCCCATTGCGCCAGCACTGGGGTAAAAAATATCAGCACCAAAACCCCCAGCACCCCGCCGACTCCGGAAGACAAAAAACTCAGCTGCAACGCTTGGGCGGCGTGCCCTTGTTCGGCCATTTTGTGGCCGTCCATGGCGGTGGCGATATTGGCCGGCGCTCCCGGAATTTTGAGCAAAATGGCGCTCACCGCACCGCCGGCGACGGTGGCGGTATACACCGAGCCCAATAAAATAAGACCGCTTGCCGGCGCCATATGAAAAGTAAAGGGAATCAGCAGCGCCACCGACATGGTTGGGCTGAGCCCGGGCAAAGCCCCCATCACCAACCCTCCTGCGGTGCCGACCAGCAAAATGAGAAAGTTAAAAGGCGTAAACACATTGCCCATGTAATTTAAGAATTCAAACAATATTTTTCCTTGTAATATATAAAATCAATCCGCCCACTTTATCGTGGGCAATCCGTCGATTGATAATACAATAAGATTAACATTTATATATATGTAAAAAAAGCATAGATAATTATGCTAACTTATCTGGCGGTGGCGTTGCGATATTAATTTAAGCAAGATTCAATGAATAGGTGTAATCGCCCACGCCATATGGCACCGTCAAAGTGTGTAAATTTTCCTCCGCTGCTTCTGCGGTCACAGTAATCACTTCGCCCACACCCAACAAGGCTCACTCAGGCAGAAAAACAACTGCCTGATGATTATCTCGCCTCGCCCACCCGGCGCCAGCGGTTTCCAGCGACCAGTTTGCACCATCCACCGATGACCACACATCATTTAGGCTGTTAGTGATACTATTCAGCCCGCCCAAGACATAGAGCCGACCATAATGCGATAACGCTTGATGCCCTTCCCGCACCGCCCATCCGGCGTTAGCGGTTTCCAGCGACCAGCTTGCACCATCCGCCGACGACCACACATCATTTTTACGGCTGCCAGCCCACCCGCCCAAGACATAGAGCCGACCATTATGCGATAACGCTTGATGCCTAGATCGCCCCGCCCATCCGGCGTTAGCGGTTTCCCGCGACCAATTTATACCATCCGTCGACCACCACACATCATTTTTA
>JBPCWX010000135.1:0-2002 GCA_051009095.1 Gammaproteobacteria bacterium
ATTTTGTGCTGTCGGTGCTAAATATAAATGAAGATGGTATCAATGATTCATCAATATCATGGGCGGGGGTATCGGCTACCGCCGCCATCAGCGAAACCGCTGGGGTGGAAAATCAGGGCGAATTGACCGCTGAAAATTATATTGAAATCGCCAACCTAACCCCCACCGATGCCGATGGTGCTGAGTTTCAATATTCTATTGATACAGGCAAAGACCAACATTGGCTATTTGATATTGGCACTGATGGCGTGTTGAAATTAAAATGGAATGTGGATTATGAATCGGAATTTTGGACTGGTAATGTGGTAAAAACCACCATCTGGGGGCATGGCACAACTGGCGATACAGCGGGTGGCATTGGCGATGGCACGGCATATCTGCCGCATGAATTCACCCTAACCATTTTGGATGTTGAAGAAAATACCAATAAAACCGCATGGTCTGGCACCGTGCCTACTGGGGTTGCGGTGAATGAGGATGCATCCGTTCCCGCTGGCAGTATTTTTAGTTCTTCGCCAAAATGGGGTGTGGTGGCAACCTTTGCCCCGATCGATACCGATGGCAATGAGTTTGAATATCAAATTACCACAGACGCAACGGGTTTTGATGCTTATGTTGCTATAAACGCCGTAACTGGTGAATTATGGCTGGGCGATGGTTTTAATTATGAATCGCTTACCAATTCCAATATCACTTTCACCGTCTATGCCCGCGGCATATTTGGTGGCGACCCATCGGGCGGTGCGGTATCAGATACCACCACCCTTAATGGCGAAGATGGCTATATAACCACCGCATTCGTGCTTTCCATCGCCAATTTGAATGATGAATTGACCGAATGGTCGGGGAGACAAACCGCCGCCGCATCCATTGCCGAAACGGTTGATGTGCCTAACCAAGGCGACTTGACCGCCGCGAATTATGTTGCGGTGGCTACCCTAGCCGCCAGCGATGCCGATGGCGATGGGTTTGGATATTTTATTGATGGTAGTCGAGACCAATTTTGGCTATTTGATATCGGCACCGATGGTGTTTTAAGCCTAAAATATGCGTTAGATTATGAATCGGCATGGTATCCGCCGGTGGTAAAAACCACCATCTGGGCAATTGGCACGGCTGGTGGTGCTGGGGTTGGCGATGGTGCGATAGCGATAAGCCATAATTTTGCCCTAACCATTTTGAATGGCAATGATGCCGATGTGAATGAAAACATAACCGCATGGTCTGGCACGCCCACTACCGATGCCAGTTTGCGTGAAACCATCAATGTTGAAAATCAGGGTGCTAGTGAATTGGCAACCGCTGATTATGTTGCGGTGGCTACATTTAAACCCATCGATGCCGATGGTGCGGGGTTTGAATATGCGTTTGATCAATCAAAGGCTGGTTGGTGGTTATTTGATTATGACCCCAGCAGTGGTGTTTTAAGTGTAAAATATCAATTGGATTATGAATCAACATTCTATTCCCCCGTGGTTGATGTATCCATTTGGGTGCATGGCACAGCTGGCGGCATCCCCACCAATGCGGCTAGCGGAGTATGGATCAACCATAATTTTGTGTTATCGATCGAAAATGTCAATGAAGCTATCAATGATGAAGCTATTTCATGGGCGGGGGCTTCGGCAACGGCATCTATAGATGAAACGGGTGGTGTGGTTAATCAAGGCGAATTGACGGCTGATAATTATGTGGCGATCGCCACCCTAACCCCCACCGACCCCGATGGCAATGAATTTACATTTGCTATTGATAGGGGCAAGGACCAACATTGGCTATTTGATGATATCGGTAGCGATGGTATTTTGAGGGTAAGATATGCGTTAGATTATGAATCGGCGTGGTATCCCCCTGTGGTAAAAACCACCATTTGGGGGCATGGCACATCTGGCGGTGCGGGCAAGGGCGATGGCACCGCATGGGTAAGCCATAATTTTGCCCTAACTATTTTGGATGCTGATGATGATGGTATCAATAATGAAAAAACCGCATGGTCTGGCAC
>JBPCWX010000136.1:0-11954 GCA_051009095.1 Gammaproteobacteria bacterium
TAACTGGACGCATCCCCGCCCGAACCTTCAATAACCGTCAGCGTATATCTCTGGTGCGTCGTCACTACCACCTCTTGCGGCGCCGACAACCCCAACGGCGCATACACCGACACCACCACCTCTTGCGCCGCCGTCTCATCACCCCGACTCGCCACCACCGTCACCGTCAGCGTTTGCTCCTCGCTTGCATCCACCTGCAAACTGAGCGACCCGCCCGACAACTCAAACTTACCCGCATCCGACCCGCTGAGCGTCAATGACACATCCCCCGCATAGCCGCCCAACACCACCACACTGCCCACCAATCCCGCATACTGAGCATGCACCGGCGCAACCAAACCATCCGCCAACACCACCTGCAACGCACCACTTACCAATACTGCTATAATCTCCTCCGCGCTATCATTACCATCCGACACCGACACCGTCACCGATAATGTCGCCGCTCCCTGATGGCCGCGCAATCCCGCATTCAACGACAAAGTCGACGAACCCGCGGCAAGCGTAAATACTTGCGAATCACCCACCAATCCAAATGTCAACTTACCACCACGCCCCCCGATTGCCGACAGCGTCGACACCGCACCATCAAATGATGACCATACCGGACTCAACACCTCCACCGCCAAAACCAAATTCTCTATCACCAGCACCGGCACCGACACCCGCGACTCCTGTGTCCCATCCTCCACCAACACACTTAATATATACAAACCCGCCTCGGCATCATCCCGCAAAACCAACGTCGCGCCGTCAAACTCAAACCCAGATCCAGCCCCGACATTCTCCAAGGAATAGGTCTTGTCGTCCACTCCACCATCAACAGCAAACGAATACACAGTAACCCGCTCCTCACTTGTCGTCACGGTCAATGACGGCACACTCAATAACTGCAAACGCCCCAACACCTCCACCGTAGCCACCACGGTGACGGTCATGCTATCGGCATCGTTCACTGCCACGGTAAAGCGATATTCGTCGATGGCCGCACTGATATTGACGGATAATGTGCCATTAGTAAAATGAAAGGCATTATCATCAGGATTTTGCAATAGCGTATAAGTGTGCGGCATCATTCCGCCGGATGCTTGAAACACATATACTTCCCCAGCGACACCTGTCGTCACTTCCAATCGTGGGGGTTGCACCACCGACAAAGCTGCCGCCATCGCCGCCGCCTCCACGGACACCGTAATAACTGCACTCGCCGTCAAATTCTGATATGCCGTATTAAGTAACTGAAAATTATCTATCAAATATACCGTAGCCACAAAAGTTGCCGTTTCATTAGGATCTGCCGTTAGAGATAATTTGCCGTTGTCAATGTCAAAAGCATTGAGCTCATCAGTAACCCGCCACACTGCTTGCACTTGAATATTATTCGCCTGCAAAGTCAGTAGCAAAATCGGAGTGTGTCCTTCCGTCAGTGGTGCTTTTACGCTCTCCAAAACAATGCGCCCGGGCGTTTGCAACTCTGGCTTTAGCACATCGCGGGCCGCGTATTGCCGCCAATCTTGCGCTAAGGGACGAGACGACTCAAAAAACGCCGACCAATTTTGTTCATCCCCCGAATTTTTAGGCGGCTCAGAATTTTGTGTTTCTGCAACATTGCCGGCCGGCGCCGTCGCGACAAAAGCGCTTGTCGCCCCGGACAAGCCGATAAAGCACAAGATAAAAAGTGCCAGCAACAACACCCGCTTGCCAAGCAATAAATTGTCCGAATACATAAACTTAACTTTCTGATGATATAAAATGATAGTTGCCACATCAGCGCAACCTCCTGTCTGAAACGCGGATTATACATAAGTTATTTTGGGGCTGGCATAGATAATGCAAAATAAAATATTGAACCTGTACAGAATCCGCACACTGCCAAATGACAAGGTATAATGCCCAAGCGATGAGTCCCAGCGATACCGCTTTTTTATTTAATGCCTCGGCCGCGCAGCAAAATAATTTGGCGGCAGCGCGCCACGTGTTGCAGCGCGTGTTTGGACATAATGACTTTGTTGGGCGGCAAGCCGAAGTCATTGCCGAAACATTGGACGGCCGTGACGCTCTGGCGATCATGCCCACGGGCGGCGGCAAGTCCCTGTGTTATCAAATTCCCGCCATTTTGCGCCCTGGCGTCGGCGTGGTGGTGTCGCCGCTCATCGCTCTAATGAAAGATCAAGTGGACGCGCTGAGCCAGCACGGTGTCCGCGCCGCCTGTCTCAATTCCGCCATCTCCATCAAGCAAGCCCGCGACACCCAAGCGCGCTTTCTGAGCGGCGACTTGGATCTGTTATATGTTGCCCCGGAGCGGCTGCTGAGCGATTCTTGCTTAGCCATGCTCCAGCAAAGCCGCATTGCTTTATTTGCCATTGATGAAGCGCATTGTGTCTCGCAATGGGGGCATGATTTTCGCCGTGATTATTTACAGCTTGGACAATTAGCCGATATTTTCCCCCAAGTGCCCCGCTTGGCGCTGACCGCCACCGCGGATTTACGGACTCGGCGAGAAATTATTGACAACCTGCGCCTGCAACAGGCGGCGGAAATTATCGCCAGTTTCGACCGCCCCAACATTCGCTATCATATCCGCCCCAAAGAAAACAGCCGACAGCAGTTTTTGGATTTTTATCACGAATCGTACCCTGGCGAGTCGGGAATTATTTATTGCCTCACCCGCAAGCGCACCGAAGAGATTGCGGAATGGTTGGAAAAACAAAATTTATCCGCCTTTCCCTATCATGCCGGCATGAACAAAGCCACGCGCGAGCGTCATCAAGAAAATTTTGTGCGCGGTGACGGCATCATCATGGTGGCCACCGTCGCTTTTGGCATGGGCATCGACAAGCCCGATGTGCGCTTTGTCGCCCACTTTGACATGCCCAAAAGCGTGGAAGGTTATTATCAGGAAACCGGGCGCGCCGGCAGAGATGGTCTGCCCTCACAAGCCCTGCTTTTTTATGGTCTTGCCGATGCCATTCGCATCCGTCAACTGGTTGATGAAAGCGGCGCCCCCGAGCACATCAAGCGTTTGGAACGGCAAAAGGTCGATAATTTTCTGGGCTTGTGCGAATCCGCCCGTTGCCGCCGAGAACTGCTGTTAGCCTCTTTTGGCGAGACTTATCATGGCCCTTGCGGCAACTGTGATAATTGCCTCAATCCGCCGCAAGAATGGGACGGCACGGTGGCGGCGCAAAAATTTTTATCCGGCGTCATTCGCGCCGGTGAGCGTTTTGGCACGGCGCATATTGTTGATATTTTATTAGGCAAACACACGCCCAAGATAGAAAAATTTGCCCACGACAGATTATCCACCTTTGGCATCGGCAGTGAATTGAGCATTTCTGAATGGCACGCCGTAGCGCGACAACTCATTGCCGCCGGTCATCTATGCGCTGACAGCGAACGTTTTGGTGCGCTAAAACTCAGCCCCTCGGCGCGCCCTCTGCTGCGCGGCGATGAAAAAATTTCCTTCCGCCGCGCACCGCCCAAGGCCCCCAGCAAAAAAACCACCCGCCCAACACGCACCACCGCCGCCCCACCAACATTGAATGATGAACAAACCGTTATCTTTAACGCTTTGCGCACCGAGCGCCGCCGTTTAGCCGCCGCCCAAAATGTGCCCGCATATGTGATTTTTCACGATTCCACCTTATTGGAAATGGCGCGCCAAACCCCGCAAACAATAGAAGAATTTGCCACCCTGCCCGGCGTTGGCGCCGCCAAAGTGGAACGTTATGGCAGCACATTTATTAAGATTATTAAAACCTGCCTGCTCAATGATTCATCAGTAACCGCCTAATCCAGCGGCACCAAAACGCCCCAGCAATTTAGCGATGCAAAAAATTGGGCGGGCGTTTTTCCACAAAAGCACGCATTCCTTCTTCACGGTCAGCAAGCCCAAATGTTGCATGAAAAAGCCGCCGCTCATGGTGGACACCTTGTGCCAGCATATTTTCAAAAGTGGCATTGACCGCCTCTTTTACCAAGCGAATGACCGGCAATGAATGCGCCGCAATCTCATCGGCCAGGGCGAGCACTGTTTCTTCTAATTTATCATCCGCCACCACCTGCGCAACTAAGCCCGCCCGTTCTGCATCATGCGCGCTCATCATTTGCCCCGTCAAACACATCAGCATAGCTTTGGATTTGCCAATAGCGCGGGTGAGCCGCTGCGTCCCGCCGGCGCCGGGGATGGTGCCGAGTTTAATTTCGGGTTGCGCAAAACGGGCGCTTTCGGCGGCGATAATAATGTCACACATCATAGCCAACTCACAGCCACCGCCAAGGGCAAAACCGTTGACCGCCGCCAGCACCGGTTTGCGACAAGTCGGCACTCGCTCCCACAAGCCGCTGATAAAATCGGCCTCATTGACGGCGGCAAAATCGGGCAATGCCTGCATTTCCGCAATATCCGCGCCAGCGGCAAAGGCTCGCCCGCTACCGGTGAGCACAATCACCGACACGTCGCTATCCGCTTCGGCGGCATCCAAAGCCGGATTGAGCTCGGCAAAAACCGCCGATGATAAAGCGTTTAATTTATCTGGACGATTAAGACGAATAATCGCGGTTTTGTTGTTGCGTTCAATAATAATGTTTCCCATATTTCCTCCTTGTCAATAGCGGCAAAAGTTTTTATTATACTGATAAATCCTTGCGGCAAAAATAATGATACGTAGCATCATGCAAACAGCCCTTGCCAGTTTACAGCAACTCTTGCAGCCATTGATTGAGATCCTGCAATTCTTCTGGGGCAATAGCGTGCGCCATATGATATTCATGATAGCTAAGCGGCAAACCGACGGTGGTTAATGTATCGCGGCATTGTCGCGCCCAGGCTGGCAGCACCACTGTATCAAAGATCCCATGCGCTTGAAAAATCGGCGTGTGGCGCTGAGCCGCCGCCATTGCCTGAGGCAGCGTCTCAGCCAGCAGCAAATAGCCCGACAAAGCGATAATGCCGCCCAAAGATTCGGCATGGCGCAAGCCGGCGTACAAAGACAACGCCGCCCCTTGCGAAAAACCCGCCAAAAAAATACGCTGAGACGCAAAGCCACGGGCTTTTTCTGCCGCCAGCCAATCTTCCACCATGGCCGCCGATGCGGTGGCCCCAGCCGCATCTTGACGCGCCGCCAAATCTGCCCCGGTAATGTCGTACCACGCCGGCATTTGCCAGCCGCCGTTGACCGTCACTGCCCGCGTGGGCGCGGTCGGACAAACCACCCGCAACCGTCCGCCGGCAATTTCGCTCGCCAGCGGATATAAATCCGCACCATTGGCACCCAAACCGTGCAGCAACAGCAGGCTGCCCAAAGGTTGCGGTGGATTATGTTCAAGAATCGTCATGCTTTTTTGGCAAAACAGCATTATGCCAGCAAAAACCGCCTGTTGCGCACTGTCATCTGAGCAAAGCAGTTATATTATAATAAGAAGATTATGCGAGCATTTTTATGGTTCGCTTTGCTGCTGGTGTCTTTGCCAGCAAGCGGCGGGCAGCAATATGATGAATTATCCGACAGAATCCGCACTTCTTTGCGGGACGCTCTGCACGATAAGGTGCCACTGTTTTATGATGCCTTCATCGGCGAACAATGGCTAAAAGAAATGAGCAAGCGGCTGCAAAAAATTCTGCCGCGGCAATCTATTTTGCAAGATGCGGACACGCGGCTCAACTTTCTGAAATCTTTGCATTATGAAGCCCGCCGCGCCAACTTGGACCCGCAATTAATTTTATCGATGGTGCATGTTGAATCCGCATTTAGAAAAGACGCCGTCTCTGCGACCGGAGCCCGCGGCTACATGCAGGTTATGCCTTTTTGGGTCAAACTCATCGGCGACGGCCAAGATGAAGGCATTCTATTCGACACCGACCTCAATCTGCGTTTCGGCACCATTATTTTGCAGCATTATTTAGACTTGGAAAAAGAGAATTTATTCCGCGCCCTGGGGCGCTATAACGGCTCCTTAGGCCGCTCTCACTATCCCAACGCCGTGCATGCCAAACGGCAAAAATATTGGACGTGGCCATAATGTCAATCCCCCGTGTCATTGTTATTGCCAGCGCCAACGCCGGCAAAATTCGAGAAATTCGCGCCGCCTTGTCGCCACTGGGCATTGATTTACCATCCCTGCCCGATTTGGCATTGACGCAAACCGATGAGCCACACAACACTTTTTTAGAAAACGCCCTGGTCAAAGCGCGCCATGCCGCCGCAGCCTCTGGCCAGGCGGCCTTGGCGGACGATTCTGGTTTGGTAACGGAAGCACTAAACGGTGCCCCGGGAACGCATTCAGCCCGCTATGCCGGCGCCGCCGCCAATGACGAACGCAACAATCAAAAATTATTGGACGCCATGAAAGACGCCACCAATCGCCGTGCTTTTTATTATGCGGCGATGATTTTGGTGCGCGGCGCAAACGACCCCGCCCCCGCCTTTGCCGAAGGATTTTGGCGCGGTGAAATTACCACCGCACCGCGCGGCAGCGGCGGCTTTGGCTATGACCCGATTTTTTATGACCCCCAAATGGGCAAAACCGGCGCTGAAATGACTCTGAGCGAAAAAGCAACCGTCAGCCACCGGGGCCAGTCGCTGCGGGAATTGCTGCGCATCATCAAACAGCGCGGCAATTAATAACAAACCGGCGTATGTTATGACACCGCTAAGCGCCCGCTGGCAGCAACCGCAAAAATTGGGCGGCACCCAATGACCGCAAAAAAATCGACCACAACCGACAGCGGCGGTTCCCTGGCCACCGTCGGCGGCGGCGTCCGTGCCGCATTACCGGTGGCCTTGGCCTATATCGGCATCGGTTTTGCGGCCGGCGCCGTAGGTGCGCGCGCCGGCTTATCTCCCGCCGAAGTCGGGCTTTTGTCCTTATTAGTTTTTGCCGGCGCCTCGCAATTTATTTTTGCCGATTTACTAAGCGCCTCCCCGTTTACCCTCATTGCCGCCGTTTTTTTAGTTAACTTTCGCCATTTTTTATACGCCTCATCCCTGGCGCCAAAGGTCAAACATTTGCCCCTGTCGCAACGGGTACTTATTGGGGCGCAGCTAACCGATGAAACCTTTGCGGTTGCTTCCAGCCTGGCGCGGCAGCCGCTGCCGGCGGCGGGCGGCATGATTGCCCTTAATAATTGCGCCTATTGGTCTTGGGCGGTGGGCAATGTAAGCGGTGCCATAGCGGGCGGAGCGGGCGGGGATTTGCTGGCATTCATCGGCATAGATTTTGCTTTGGCGGCAATGTTTGCGGCGTTATTAATGCTGCAAATCACCGCCTCCGCCCGCCAATGGCAAATGTTGGCGGTGGCCGCAATCGCAGCGGCGGCCATGATTAGCATGGAATTATGGCACCCTCACCCGCTCAATTTGCTGCTTGCCGCCGGCCTTGCGGCGGCGGTGGGAGCGTATTTTTTTGGTTTGCCGAAAGAAACAGCATGAGCATCCGCCCCGACATTTTGGCTCTCATTTTCGCTTGTTTGGTGGTGACCTTTATACCTCGCATTATCCCGCTAATGCTGGCACACCGCATTACCCTGCCCCGCCCAATTTTGGCCTGGCTGGCGTACATTCCAACGGCGGTTATTGCCGCCCTGTTTTTTAATGAAATGTTGCTGAGCGGCGGCACTTGGCGGACTTGGCAAAGCCCACACATTTGGGCGGGTTTGGCGGCCTTAGCAACAGCATTTTTATCGCGCCACATCGCCACAACAATTATTATCGGCATGGCTGTTTTTGCCATGCTGAGCGCGCGCTAAGCGCTGCTCTGCAAACGGACGGGGACGCCGCAATCTCGGTTTTATTTGGGCGGGCTCAGCCAACCCGCCGTTCATGGGGATGGCGATGCCAAAATAAACCGTAATTGATACAGCTCCAGCAGATTGATTAATCGCTGCGGTATATTTTGAAAATGCAAACGGCAATGAAGCGCTTGCGCCTGACGCCGCCAAGCAAGCAGCGCACACACCGCCACCGTATTGCTACCGCCCAAATCGGTCAGGTCGATAAATAATTCGCCGTTGCGCTGAACGCGCCGCCGCCCTTCTTCCATCTGCTTCTCGGCGTTATAAAAATTCATCGCCGCGGGCCGATAAGAGTCCGTCATTTGCCCATTAATAATTCTAATTTTGCCACCAGTCCGGCGACGCCGGACTGACGGATAATTTGCGAAAACTGCCGCCGATAATTGGCAATCAAACTCACCCCTTCAACTTTCACATCTTCCACTTTTTCGCCGCCATAAATATAATCAATGTGGACGCGCTTGCCGCCTCCTTGCACCGCCATGCGCACCATAATTTTGCCGTCCGCCTGCTGTTTGGCATCAACAATATCAACATCTTGGTCGCTGTATCTGGCCAGCACTTTGGCATATGTCCGCTCCAGCAAAACCCGAAAAGCGGCGGTAATAACTGCCCGCTGCTGCTCATCCGCCCGCCGCCAGTGTTTGCCAAGAGCCAACCGCGTGATTCTGGGAAAATTCATGATTGGCGAAATTTGCCCTTGTATCAACGCTAAGGCCGTGTTTGCGGTGAGGTCATCATTGGCTTGCAGCTGCTGCAATTCGCGCACCACTTGATTATTGCGCATCGCCAAATCTGCGGCAAGGTCCGCCGGAGACGCCGCACTGGGAAGGGTAAAAAATAATGCCGCCAGCAAAAACCCACGCCGCCAAAATGCACGCATCATCTTTATTCCCCTGTTTTCTCAAATAAAAATGTGCTGATTAATTCTTCCAAAACAATGGCCGAATTACCATTGACCACCGCTCCCTCGACAAGATTTTTTTCGTCACCGCCGGGCTCTATGGAAATATATTGCCCGCCGAGCAAATTGCTGGAGACAATGGAAAAAATGGAATCAAGCGGAAAAGCGTAATCTGTTTCTATGACCATTTCCACCTCTGCTGTATAGTCCTCTTGATGAAGGCTGATCGCCTTGACCTGGCCAACCCGCACGCCCGAACTTTTGACCGGCGAGCGCACCGCCAAAGTGCCCACATTGTCAAACCGCGCCCGCACAATATAGCCGTCAGCCTCAGATACGCTGGTAATATTGGCCGCCTGCAAAGCAATAAAAACTGTGGCGGCGCAGGCCCCCAGCATAAGCAGGCCCACCGCAAAATCTAATCTTGCTCTTGACGCCCCAAAATCCATCTGCTCAGTCTATCATAAATGCAGTTAAAACAAAATTAATACCCAACACCGCCAGCGAGCCTTTAATGACGGTGCGCGTGGTCGCCCGTGCCACTCCCTCTGCTGTGGGCACGCAAAAATAACCTTCATAAATGGCGATAAAAGTCGCCACCAAAGAAAAACACACACTCTTATAAATACCTTGGACAAAATCATCATAAAAGCGCACATGGTTCTGCATCTGTGTCCAAAAAGTTCCTTCGTCAATGCCAATTTGCGACACCGCGATAAGATAAGCGCCGATCACTCCAACCGCATCAAAATATATCGTTAGCAGCGGTAGCGCAATCACCCCAGCCCACAAGCGCGGCGCCAATTCGCGGGCAATAGGGTCAATCGCCATCACTTCCATGGCCGCAATTTGCTCGCTGGATTTTTTCAGCCCAATCGCCGCCGTGATGGCGGTGCAAGCACAGCCGACAAACAGCAAACCGGCACTCACCGGCCCCAACTGACGGAACAACGTAAGCGCCACCGCCGCCCCAATCAGCTGCACTTGCCCATAACGCTCCAATAACACATAAAACTGCAAGCCCAAGACAAAACCAACAAACCCCCCCGCCACCAAAATAATCAACAAGGTGCTAGTGCCGGTTAAATATAATTGCCGCACAATTAAAGAAGGGCGGCTCAGCGCCGCACCACTATGCGACAGCACAATATAAAAAAATCTCGTCGCCCTGCCCATATTCAACAGCGCCTGCACCAAGACCCAGCCCCATCGCTTGACGCGCCCGCGCCATGACCAATCGCGGCGGTTGCGCCCGCTCATTTCGGGCGCCCCGGAGGGTGAAGAAAAATCACTCATGTCATCAGCCCCATATCTTCTGCCAGCGTTGGCGCCGGTTGATGAAAAGACAAAGGACCTTCGGTGGACGCATCAATAAACTGCCGCACATATGGCTGTACGGAATTTTGCATTTCTGCAGGCGTGCCTTGGGCGACAATTCTGCCCTGCCACATCAAATAAACATAGTCGACGATTTGTAAAGACTCGGCAACATCGTGAGTGACAATAATGGAGGTTGCATCCAGTGCCGCATTGAGGCTTTTAATCAGGCGCGCCGTGATGGCCAGCGAAATCGGGTCCAAACCGGCAAAAGGCTCATCATATAAAATCAATTTTGGGTCCATGGCAATCGCGCGGGCCAAACCCACCCGTCTTTGCATGCCGCCCGATAATTCAGAAGGAAATAGACGGGCGGAACCGCGCAAACCAACCCCTTCTAATTTGAGCATGACTATATCGCGAATAGTTGCCGTTGAAAGATTAAAATGCTCACGCAAGGGAAAAGCCACATTATCAAAAATGGACAAGTCGGTAAACAAACCGCCAAATTGAAACAACACGCCGACATGACGCCGCAGCTGCATCATCTGGTGCTGGCTGAGCCCGGCCAAGCGCTGCCCCAGCACAACAATTTCGCTGTCCGCAGTCGGCGACACCTGACCGCATATATTCCGCAACAGCGTTGTTTTGCCGCTGCCACTGCCGCCCATAACCGCAACCACCTGCCCGTGGGGAATGGTCAGCGAGACCTCATCCAAAATTTTGAGGCGCGAGTCATATGCAAAAGACAGGCGAGATATTTCCAAAGCATTGCCGGACATGCGGCTATTTTACCATGTTTACGAAAACAGATTTTGCCATCGCACCACATCATCTCCGATGGCAAAATTGGGCGGCTCAGAACGCCCGAATAATTTCCTCACACATTTTTTTGGCATCGCCAAACAGCATCATGGTGTTATCGCGAAAAAATAATTCATTATCAACGCCCGCATAACCGCTTCCCAAAGAACGCTTGACCACCAGCACTGTTTTGGCGTTTTCCACTTCCACAATCGGCATGCCATAAATGGGGCTTTGCCGGTCTTTTTTGGCCGCCGGATTTGTGGTGTCATTGGCGCCGATTATAAACGCCACATCAGCGCGCGCAAATTCCCGATTAATTTCATCCAATTCAAACACTTCGGTATAAGGCACATTGGCCTCCGCCAGCAGCACATTCATATGTCCGGGCATCCGCCCCGCCACCGGGTGAATGGCATAACTCACCAACACGCCATCATTTTTTAATAGGTCGGCCATCTCGCGTACGGCGTGCTGCGCCTGCGCCACGGCCATGCCATAACCGGGCACAATAATCACCCGTTCCGCATTGCGCATAATAAATGCGGCATCTTCGGCGCTGCCGGTCTTGACCGCCGCAGTTGATGCCGCCGCACTTCCGCCCCCCGCCGTCTCGCCGCCAAAGCCGCCCAATAAGACATTTATAATCGAGCGGTTCATGCCTTTGCACATGATATAGGACAAAATTGCACCGCTTGCTCCCACCAAAGCCCCGGTAATAACCAAACCAATATTGCCCAGCGTAAAGCCGATGCCGGCAGCCGCCCAGCCGGAATATGAATTGAGCATGGAAACCACCACCGGCATATCCGCCCCGCCAATCGGGATAATCAGCAGCACCCCCAGCAAAAGAGACAGCGCCACCAGCAAAACAAAAGCCAACGGCGGCTGCGCCGCACAAAGCCACACCAGCAACACCACCATCGCCAACGCCAGCAAAGCATTTAATTTATGCTGAGCGGTAAAAATGAACGGCGCCGAACCAAGCCAGCCCTGTAATTTAAGAAAAGCCACCACGGAGCCGGTAAACGTAATTGCCCCCACCATGACGCCCAAGCCCATTTCCAGCAAACTCACCGCGCCGATTTTGCCGGCCGAGTCGGCGATGCCATAGCCGGCAGGATTGATAAAAGCGGC
>JBPCWX010000137.1:0-2193 GCA_051009095.1 Gammaproteobacteria bacterium
GGGCGGCCATGTGCGCAACGGCTCTGCGCGGCTTCATTTTCGTGATGGGGAAATTGCAAATCAATCCCGCCGCCATGAATATCAATCGTCTCGCCCAAATGTTTTTTAATCATCGCCGAACATTCAATATGCCAGCCGGGGCGGCCTCGCCCATTATTGTCCCCAAATGGGCTATTCCAGCCCGGCAAATCGGGCGGCGATGGCTTCCACAGCACAAAATCGCCACCATCGCGCTTGAAAGGTGCAACTTCAACCCGCGCCCCCGCCCGCATATCAGCGCGGCTACGGCGCGACAAACTGCCATAATCGCCAGCGGAAGTAATATCAAACAGCACATGATTTTCTGCTTCATAGGCGTGGCCGCTCTCAATCAGATGCTCAATCATGGCAATTATTTCGGCAATATGCTGCGTGGCGTGTGGCTCATTCTCAGGCGGCAACACCCCCAGCGCGGCTATATTTTGCAGATATTGCGCATGATAACGCGCAGTAATAGTGCCAATATCCACGCCCTGCTTGGCGGCTTGGGCGTTGATTTTGTCGTCAATATCGGTGATGTTGCGCACATATTTAACCTGCGGATAGACCGCCCGCAACAGCCGCACCAGCACATCAAACACCACAGCAGGGCGCGCATTGCCAATATGCGCTGGCCCATAAACCGTGGGCCCACACACATAAAGACTCACGCAGGATTTATCTTGCGGCTCAAAAACCTGTTTGCTACGGCTCAGCGCATTATACAGCATAATTTGTTTATTCATTTTACCACCTTGCTTTTTGCCCATTACCCCCACCATATCTAGCTTTGAGGTGGCAAACAACCGCGCAGGCGGCTTTTATAAATTGGCTTTTTGCAGATTTGCCTATAGTATAAGATATTAAAGATGCGCAAAGCTAGTTTTTGCAAAGATGCAAGACCCTATGCAAATTTAAGGAGGCTTGGTTTTTCGCATATCATGGCATAAGCACAATATGTCTGATAGATAATGAGGCACAAACGGGTAGGCAAAAATGGACCAGAAAGTAGATGGCGTTAACACGCCGATTATAAGTGAACGGCAAAATGGCAACAAAAACACCACCGAGAATACCGATGGGCGAGGTGCTAAAGTGAGCAAACCTTTACGCGAAGAAGCCGAAGCTGCCGTGCGCACCCTGATTGCGTGGGCGGGCGATAACCCCAACCGCGAAGGGCTGATAGACACACCCAAACGGGTGGTAGATGCCTATCAGGAGTTTTTTGCGGGCTATAATGAAGACCCTGAACAAGTGCTTGGGCGCACTTTTGAAGATGTAGAGGGTTATGATGATATGGTGATGTTGCGCGATATTGCGCTGGAAAGCCATTGTGAGCATCATATTGTAGCAATTTTGGGCAAAGTGCATATTGCTTATTTGCCCGTTGACAAAGTGGTTGGTATTTCCAAATTGGCGCGGGTGGTAGAGATTTTTGCCAAACGTCTGCAAACCCAAGAAACCATGACCGCGCAAATTGTTGATTGCATCCAGCGCGTATTAGAACCTGCTGGCATTGCCATTATGGTGGATGCCAAGCACCAATGTATGACCACGCGGGGCATTAAAAAACCCGATGTGGCCACCATCACCACGCAATTTACTGGCCAGTTTGCCGAAGACCCCAAAATGGAAGCGCGCTTTCTTGCTTTGGTGAAGGGTTAGCCCTATGGTGCGCCAGCCAATTATGAGGATTTTATGAGTAGCCCATTTGCCCCGCGCAAAACCATTGAGCAAGTTGAGGAAGGCACACAACTGGCACCAAAATTTGATGCCAATGGCCTGATTCCTGCCGTCACCACCGATTATGCAAGCGGTGAATTGCTAATGCACGGCTATATGAATGAAACAGCCTTAAAACTGACTATTAAAAGCGGCGAGGCGCATTATTATTCGCGCTCACGCCAAGCCATTTGGCACAAAGGCGCAAGCTCTGGTCTGGTGCAAAATATCGTAGAAATGCGGATTGATGATGACCAAGATTGCGTGTGGTTGCGCGTAAAAGTGGGCGGCAATGGTGCCAGCTGTCATGTCGGCTATCGCTCATGCTTTTATCGCTCGCTACCAACGGGAAAATTGCCAGACGCACCAGTCGCCCTCACTTTTGAGGAAAGCGAAAAAACTTTTGACCCGCAAGACATATATGGCGATGCCCCCAACCCGACTAAATTATAG
>JBPCWX010000138.1:0-13611 GCA_051009095.1 Gammaproteobacteria bacterium
TTGCCTACGGCAACATTCGTTATGAAGGTCATGCCACCACCGCCCCGCCGTCTCCGCCCAATATTGTCGCCGCCGCCGCCGTATCTTTTGCCGATTTATGCGCATATGATGAAAAATTTTTCCCAGCACCACGCCGACAATTTCTGCGCGATTGGATTGCTCAGCCGCACGGTCGCGCCGTGGTGTGGCGGCAGGATAACGGCAACATATGCGGTTTGGGAGTATCGCGCCCTTGTCGGCAAGGTTATAAAATCGGCCCCTTGTTTGCCGATGATAAAAAAACGGCGGATGCCTTGATAAAAGATTTGGTCGCCGCTCTGCCGGCGAGGGCGCCATTTTATCTGGATGCGCCGTCCCCCAACAAAGAGGCATTGGCTTTGGCGGCGGATTTTTCCATGCAGCCGGTGTTTGAAACGGCGCGCATGTATACAAAATTTGCGCCCCCGCTGAATGCTGGCGTTTTTGGCGTGACCACTTTTGAGTTAGGATGAGCGGCGAATTGTCAGCCGCCGCCGAGACCTTGGCGGCAAAGTGCGACAAAATAACTTTCGGCGCACCAGTCACCCACACCTACAACCCTTTGCAATATGCCCGCAAACCACATCAAATATATTTGCAAAAATTTGGCGGGACTCCCAAAAAGGCGGTTTTTTGGGGCATGAATCCTGGGCCGTGGGGAATGGCGCAAACTGGCGTGCCTTTTGGCGAAGTGTCGGCGGTGCGTGATTGGATGGGCATTAGCGCCACGGTGCAAGCACCCGCCAACACCCACCCCAAGCGACCAGTGTTAGGTTTTAATTGCCCGCGCTCAGAAGTAAGCGGGCGGCGTTTGTGGGGATTATTTGCCCATCATTATTCTGCGGCGGCAGATTTTTTTAGCGATTATCTTGTCCTCAATTATTGCCCGCTGCTGTTTTTACAGGCTCAGGGCAGCCGCTGCATTAACCTCACGCCGGATAAACTCAGCGCCACTGCGCGCAAGCCGTTATTCGCCGCCGCCGATGAGCATATGCGGCAGGCAACCGCCATTTTGCGCCCGCAATATTTAATTGGCATCGGCGATTTTGCCGCCGCGCGCTTGCGCGAAATATTCACCGACAGCACCATCAAAATAGGCAAAATACTGCATCCCAGCCCCGCCAGTCCGCTGGCAAACAAAAATTTTGCGGCGCGCGCCGACCAGCAACTGCGCGACTTAGGCGTTTGGTAAAAACCTCAGCAGCATGTCATTCAGATAACGCAGCCCTTTTTCGGTTGGGCGAATAAAATTTACGCCGCGACTCAGCAAGCCATCTTCTTCACATGAATTAATCTCCTGCTCCAACATATGCACCGTTGCCCCGGCCCGCTCCCTGAGCCAAGCCGTTTCAAATCCCCCGCACAGACGCAATGCGCCCAGCATAAATTCAAATGCCGCATCACGGGGGGCGAGTCGGCGATGCGCGGCAACCACAGACTCGCCCGCCTCAGCGCGCCGCATATAATCATTGGGGTTTTTGATTCTTTCTTCGCGCCAGATAACGCCGCCCGTGGTAATTTTGCTGTGCGCTCCGGCGCCGATAGCCGCATAATCGCCAAATTGCCAATAATTTAAGTTATGCCAGCATTCACGCCCGGGGCGCGCATATGCGGAAATCTCATACCGCCCAAAACCCGCCTCAGCCGCCGCCGCGATAACGCCATCGGCAATCTCAGCAGCGGTGTCATCATCCGGCAAAGCCGCCGGCGGAGCGCGAAAAAAAGGCGTTCCCGGCTCCATCGTCAGTTGATACAGGGACAAATGGGACGGCGCAAAAGAAGCCGCCTTGGCCACCTCCGCCCGCGCCATCGCCGCTGTTTGACCGGGCAGCGCATACATTAAATCCAAATTAACATTATCAAAAACCCGCACCGCCGCCGCCGCCGCGCGCTTGGCTGCCGCGCCATTGTGCGCCCGCCCCAAGACGCGCAAAGCCGCATCATCAAAACTCTGCACCCCCAAAGACAAGCGGTTGACGCCCAGCGCGCGAAACTCGGCGAATTTGCCAATATCGGCGGAATCGGGATTCGCCTCCATGGTAATTTCCGCCCCCGGCGACAGCAAGCAAAGGGCGCGCAAGCCGTTTAATAAATCATCCAGCGCGGACGGCGAAAACAAACTTGGCGTGCCGCCGCCCACATACATTGAGCGCACCGCCCGCCCCCACACGCGCGGCGGCAAAGATTCCGCATCCGCCAAAAGCGCGCGAATATAGTTTTTTTCGGGCATGATTTTTGCCGCCTGATGTGAATTGAAATCACAATACGGACATTTGCTCACGCACCACGGCAAATGCACATACAAAGCAAGCGGCGGCGGCGTCGCCGACCAGGGTAGCAGCGCGTCTGCGGTGCCGACCATCTCCACCGGCTCAGCCGATAAATGATTAATCATCAGCGGCATTGGGCAAAATGCCCATAAAAAGAAAGCGGAGCAAAATAGTAATGCTCCGCTTCCTGGCCATGAAAAAACCCCCTGCGGGGTTTGCCAACCGAGACGTGATTAATGAATTTTGACGGTGCTAAATTGACCGTCTTTAATCTCCAATTCTTTATACGCGCCGAAGACTTCGCCGATTTCGTTAAATTCCACGCTGGTTGCGCCTTCATAATTAACCGCGCCGCCATTGGCCAAAATCTCCAAGCCTTTGGCAATCTCACCGGGTCCTATCTTTTCGCCCGGCGCATTGGCGACCGCCATCATATTGGCTTGAATGCCGGCGCGATCGGCGCCACCGGCAGCCTGCATCGCCAACACCAGCAAGGCGGCGGCATCGTACGATTCACCGCGAAACGGGCCATTGCGGTCGACGCCAACGGTCTCGGCGTATTGCCAGAATTTTTCCATCCCCGGCGAATCTCCACCGGGCTGGGTGCCAAATGTCCCATCCAAAGGCTCACCGATCGCGTCGACGATGGAGCCGCCAATCATGCCATCGGCAAAGACAAATTGCTCAAAGGCGCCGCTATCCACCGCCGCGCGCACCATGCCCACGCCGCCTTGGTCCAAATAGCCAAAAACCACCAAGGCATCACCACCGGCCGCAGCCAAGACCCCGATCTCTGCCGCATAATCCGCCTTGCCGTCTTCATGCGCCGCAACTTCGGTGATTTTGCCGCCCAAAGCCCGATATGCGGTGCCAAAAGATTCGCTCAGCCCTTTGCCATAATCGTTATTGGTGTAAGTGACGGCAACTTGGTTAATGCCCCGCTTCATGACAATCTGCGCCAGCACTTCGCCTTGTCGCGCATCCGAAGGAACGGTGCGAAAGAAATAGCCGTTGTCTTCAATCGTCGACAAGCCGGGCGATGTGGCGGAAGGCGACACCATCACCACGCCATTGGGGATGGCGACATTATTGGCGGTGGCGGAGGTTACCCCGGAACAATCGGCGCCGTAGATGGCGACCACATTGTCGGCGCTAATCAGCCGCTCAGCGGCGGTGGTTGCCGCAGCCGCATCCACGCAAGTGGAATCGGCGCGAATCGGTTTGATGGTCGCCCCGCCCAATAATTTGCCCGAATCGGAGGCTTCCTTAAAAGCCAGCTCGGCGGAGTCCGCCATGGCCGGCGTCAGGGTTTCAATCGGGCCGGTAAAGCCCAAAAGCACGCCGATGTTAATTTCTTCGGCAGCTTTAGAATCGTTGGGCGCATACATTACTGCCGCCAAAATGACGACTAGCGCACGTGCTAATAATACAGACCGTTTAGTCATTTTTTGCTCCTTGTTTTGTTGAGATAAAGTGCCGTTATTGTAGCATATCTCAGCGGCATTTGCAAAAACGACAGCACACAAACTTATTGACAAAAAAATTTACCATTCAGCCACCCTCTCATGCCGCACTATTCGTTTACATCCTGTTTACATCCGCATTCCGCCGTTAACATGAATTGTTTGCCCGGTGATAAATCCCGCTTGTTCTGACGCCAAAAAAGCCACCGCCGCCGCCACCTCGGACGGTGTGCCGGCGCGTTTGCTTGGCGTCTCCGCAATAATTTGCTCCCGCCACTGCTGCGGTAATTTGGCGGTCATATCCGTATCAATCAAACCGGGAGCAACCGCATTAACCGTCACCCCGCGGCTGCCCACCTCTGCCGCCAAAGCGCGCATCAAACCTTCCACCCCCGCTTTTGCCGCGCAATAATTGCTTTGCCCGGCGTTGCCCGCCTGTGCCACCACCGATGAGATCATAATGATTCGCCCCCATCGCTGTTTTATCATCGGCGCCACGGCCGCCCGCGATAAATAAAAAACACCGCCCAAATCCGCCTGTATCACGCGCTCCCAATCCCGGTCTTTCATCCGCATCAATAAACCATCCGCATTAATCGCCGCATTACCCACCACAATATCCGCCGCCGCCCCCAAAAACTGAACGCATGATTCCATCAGCGCCGCCGCCGCCGCCGCACCGCCCGCTGCGTCATAGATATGCGCGGCGCCAACAAAGCCGCCTGCCGCCGCCTGCCGCCGCATTGCCTCGGCCCCCGCCTCTGCCGTTGCGGTGCCCAGCACCCGCGCCCCCGCCGCCCCCAAAGCCGCAAAAATCGCCGCCCCAATGCCGCGGCTGGCGCCGGTTATCACCGCCGTTTTACCCGTCAAATCAATCTGCATGTCCACCTCCGCCATGCTGCCGCAAAAAATTCCCCAGCATCGCTTTGCCGTGTTCGGTCATAATCGACTCTGGATGAAACTGCACGCCGGTCAAAGGGCGCGTTTTGTGGCGAATCGCCATCACTTCGCCGTCATCATCATTGCGCGCGACAATGGCAAACACGTCGGGGATGCTTTCTTCCGCCAGCGTCAAAGAATGATAGCGCATCACCGTCAGCGGAGACGGCAGCGAGTCAAACACTCCGCGCCCGTCATGCGCCACTTGTGAGGTTTTGCCGTGCATGAGTTTCTGCGCCAGCACCACTTCCCCGCCAAAAACTTCGCCCAAAGCCTGATGCCCCAAACACACCCCCAGCACCGGCAAACTGAGCGGCGCGCGGCGCAAAAACTCGCACGTCATGCCGGCTTGCGCCGGCCGCCCTGGTCCCGGCGATATGACCACCAAAGACGGCGCCAAAGCCAAAGCCTCTGTTGCGCTCAGCGCGTCATTGCGAATGACTTTGACCTCCGCCCCCAATTCCAGCAGATATTGAAACAGGTTATAGGTGAATGAATCGTAATTATCAATCAGCAGCAGCATCGCCGTTCTCCTTTTCCTGCGCCGCCATTTCCGCCGCCCGCAAAACGGCTGCCGCTTTGTTTAATGATTCCTGATATTCCGCCGCCGGGATGGAATCGGCGACAATGCCGCCGCCCGCTTGCACGTGACACCGCCCTCCTTTGGCGGTAAATGAGCGAATGGCGATGCACGTCATCATATCGCCGTCAAAACTCACATACCCCGCGCAGCCGCCGTATAAATTGCGTTTGCACGGTTCGGTGTCATTAATTAATTGCATCGCCCGCACCTTGGGCGCACCCGACAGGGTGCCGGCCGGAAAAGCCGCGCGCAAAGCGTCAAAAGCCGTCATACCGTCCGCCAGCTGCCCTTTTACATCGGAGACAATGTGCATCACATGAGAATATCGCTCAACATGAAAAAAGTTAGTAACCTGCACCGTCCCCGCCGCAGCCACTCGCCCCACATCATTGCGCCCCAGGTCCACCAGCATCAAATGCTCGGCGCGCTCTTTTTCGTCAGCAAGCAATTCCGCCTCCAAAGCGGCATCTTCCTGCGGGTTGCCGCCGCGCGGACGGGTGCCGGCAATCGGGCGCAGCCGCAGCCGATTTTTTTGGCAAGACACCATCAATTCGGGCGATGAGCCGGCGGCGACAAAATCATCACATTTCAAATAAAACATGTACGGTGACGGATTCATCCGCCGCAAGCAGCGGTATATGTCCAAGGTCGGCGCCGGCTGGTCAAATGATAACCGCTGAGACGGCACGCCCTGAAAAATATCGCCCGCCTGAATATATTTCTTAAAAGATTCCACCGTGGCGCAAAATTCCTCTTTACTGTAATTGCTTTGAATCTCCAGCTTCGCCGCCGCCGTCATCGTCAATCGCAATGGCGGCGTGCGGGCGCGCGAAAAGTCGGCAAGTAATTCTTCCGCCTGCCGCCGTCCCTCCTGATACACACTGCGCCAACCCTGAGCGGCGGCGGTGGTGGCAAGACAATTTTTAATCACATAAACATTATGGCGAAAATGATCAAACACCGCCAGCACATCGGTTTGCATCCACAGCATATCGGGAATGTTCAGCAAATCGGGCGGCATTTTGCCCACCGGCTCAAAATAATGCGCGCAATCATAGCCCATATATCCGACCACGCCGCCCAGCAATGGCGGCAGCTCCGGCGACATCGGCGGCACGGACAACTCTTGCAGATGCGCCGCCAGCGTGCTAATCGGCGAATCGCAAGGGCTTTCGGACAGCGTTTTGCCCTCACCATCGCGCACCGTAAAAACACCGTTTTGGAAGACAAACAACCGCTGTGGTGCCGCACCCATAACGCTATATCGCCCATTCTCGCTGGTTTCCGCGCTTTCCAGCAAAAAAGCGTACGGATGCCGCCGCTCCAATTCGGCAAACGCCGACCACGCCAGCACCCCATCATTTGCCGCTTGAAAAATAAGGGGCGTTACCGGCAAACCCGCTTTATCCGCAAAATCAACAAATGCCTGCTCGTCGGGATTCACCGGCGGCGTAATAAAAGAATCGCCGCCGCTCATATCAATGCGGGCTTAACATAATTTGGCAAATGATACATAATGGGGATTATAAACGCAAAGACAACATGAGTCGGGCAGCAAAACTTAATTGCCTGAGGATTCCATGATGAAACGCAACAATGGATTTTATCAAGCAAGCAATGCAAAGTGTTGACACCGCCGCTTGCAATTCATAGTGGAATCTGCCCTATATTCTCACCCTCCGCACTTGTGGGGGGGGGTGCGAGGTCGCGATAGCGAACTCGCGGGGGGTGTGATAATAAGTAAAGTTAAACCACCCCCCGCAAGTGCTAAAGCACTTGCACCCCTCCCCTGAAGCGGGGGGTGAGATAATCAGGGGGGCGATTAGCCCGCAAACATATCTATTCAGTGGTCGGATGAAGAATCGCCAGATGACGACGTTTTGTTTTTCCACTCGTCATCTTTGCGGCGCAAAGCATCCAAACGGGCGCGAATTTTAATCTCCAAGCCGCGGTCGCTGGGTTGATAAAAACGCAGGGGCGGCAGCTCATCAGGAAAATAATGCTCACCCGCGGCATAACCATCTTTTTCATGGTGCGCATGCCGATAACCTTTGGCGTTGCCGATAGATTTGAGTAATTCTGTCGGTGCATTGCGCAAGCGCGGCGGCACCGGGCGCGAGCCGTCTTTGCGGACTTGTGCCGTCATTTTGCCAAAAGCGCGATAAACCGCATCACTCTTAGGCACACACGCCAAATATACCGCCGCTTGCGCCAAAGCCAATTCACCTTCGGGAGACCCCAAGCGGCGATAAGATTCATCAGCGTTCAGCGTCAGCGTCAAGGCGCGCGGATCGGCTAAACCAATATCCTCCGAAGCCATGCGAATCAGCCGCCGCGACACATAACGCGGATCCGCCCCGCCGTCTAACATGCGGCATAGCCAATAAAGCGCCGCATCCGGGTCGGAGCCGCGCACCGATTTATGCAGGGCGGAAATTTGTTCGTAAAAATTATCGCCGCCCTTGTCAAACTGCCGCCGCTGCGTGCCCGCCGCGCGCACCGTCATTTTTTCATCAATGGGCGTCATGCCGTCCCGCTTGGCGACATCGGCTGCCGCTTGCTCCAACACATTAAGAAGCCGCCGCGCATCGCCATCGGCAAAGGCGACCAGATGCGCCACCGCCGCCTCGGTCAGCACACAGCGCAAACGCGCCGCCGCCCGCTGTGCAATAACCCCCAAACTGTCATTATCCAAAGGATGCAGGACATGCACCGTTACCCGCGATAACAAAGCGCGATTTAACTCAAAAGAGGGATTTTCCGTTGTCGCTCCCACCAAAGCAAATAAACCGGACTCCAAATGCGGCAAAAAAGCATCCTGCTGTGTTTTATTAAAATGATGCACTTCGTCAACAAACAAAACACGCTGCCGCGGCTCCGCCGCCGCCGCCAAATCTTGCGCCTGACTAATCACCTCCCGCACTTCGCGCAACCCGGCGGTCACCGCCGACAGCGCAAACCAATGCGCCTGTGACACCTGCGCCAAAACCCGCGCCAAGGTTGTTTTACCGCACCCTGGCGGTCCCCATAAAATCATTGAATGCAGCGGCGCCCCCGCCAACGCCGCCGCCAAAGGCGCGCCTTCGGCAAATAAATGCGCTTGCCCGCACAATTCCGCCGCCTCCTGCGGACGCATTTGCTCCGCCAACGGTGGCATCACTTCGCTCAAGGGCGCGCCACATCCACCCCCGGCGGCGGGATAAAAGTAAACTTTGCACCGTCCACGCTGGGATAAAACGATTCAATATCCAACCGTGCCACACCGCCAAAAGCATCGGTCATTTCCACCCGCCGCAATTCACCGCTGGGGGTAAAAGCAAGCCGCAGCAATCGCACCGACTGCCTTTCATTGATGGCTTCGGCCACCGCCCACCGCCATTCGCCGCCCAACCCTGAGGTCATCGCATAATCCGCCTGTAAACTTTCCAAACCATCACTCAGCACCCGCAACAATGGCGCCTCGGCTGCCGCTGTTTGCGCCGTTTGCACCACCGCCTGCTGCAATTCGGGCTCGTATAACCACGCCAGTTTGCCGTCCGATACTAATAATAACTGTTCGGGGCTGTCGTATTCCAAGCGAAATTTTGCCGGCCGCTCAAACCATAGCCGCCCGGCTCCAGATGATTGGATTTCACCGTCATCACCAAAAACAGTTTGCGAAAAAACAAGATTCGCCGCCGGCGTATTTTGCAAAAAATGCTGCAATAATGATAAACCGTCACTGGCCGGCACCGTCTCGGCAGCCGCCACCGCCAACAGCGGCGGCGCAACCTTGTCGCCGATGCTCAGTGCCGCAGTTTCGCCCGCAATCATCAGCAGCGCCAGGCGAACAAGCCCAGCGCCGCGGATATTTTTTATGCGCATCAATAACCTCTCAGCACCACGCCGCCCAATGGCAAAACATTATGACGGGAATTATTCAAAGCGCGGCACGGCGCAAAGCGGCATAAAACATCAGGAGTCACATTCTTTGCGCTTGCAATCGGCGACCATGAGCAGAGAGCTTTCTTCGACGCCGCGGTTTTTCATTAGGGCAGCGTTATATTTTGCCAATTCGGGCGAGTGAATTTCTTCCACTTTGCCGCAGCGGGAACAGATGAGTTGCGCCGCCGCCGTTTCGTGAACCAGCATATAAAGCGCCGAAGTGTCGGTGGGGATGCGCTTGACCACCCCGGCCACACACAAGGCGCTTAGCGCGCGATAGATGGTTGCCGCTCCCGGCCGCTCGCCGCCGCTTTGCCGCGCAATAATATCCTGCGCCGACAAGCACTCGCCATTAGCCAGCGCCTCCACCACGGCAACACGCCCCGCCAGCGGTTTCACCTTGGCATTTTGCAAAATATCAAAGATAGTCATGTTAAAATGATCCTTGCTGTTATTTTATGGCATTTTTTACTTTTGATGAAACATTTTTCCCATTCCCGCTGCCGCACCTTTCGCCACCGCATTTGCCTATTGGCTTTTGTCGCGGTCGCCGCACTCTCCGGCTGCACCTACAAAAGCGAAATTCGACAGGGCAATGATGAATTACCGCGCCACTTGGAAGACCTGAAAGTCGGCATGACCCAACAAGAAGTGACCGCCCTGCTGGGCAGCAGCCGTGTCCCGCGCGTGTTCGAAGATGATTCTGTCATATATTACTTCAGACGGCGCACTCCCGGGTTTCTTCCCTCGATTGAATCGGTGGGGGTAAAATTAACCTTCACAGACGGCAAGCTCACCGTCATTGACCGCTTGACAACGGGCCAAAAATAATTATGTCGCCAAGCAAACAAGACGCCGCCGACCAGATTCGCCTCGGTGTTGCCGGCGCCGGCGGGCGCATGGGGGCGGAAATTATCGCCGCCATTACTGCACATTCGGCGGCAACTTTGGCGGGCGTATATGAAACCCCCGCTCATCCGCAAATGGGGCAAAAAATCGGCGACCTTCACATCACCACCGCCGCGGCAATACCCGCCGACCACCTGCACGCGCTGATTGATTTCACCGCACCTTCGGCGGCATTATCCTTGGCGGCTCTCTGCCAACAAACAAACACCGCCTTAGTAGTCGGCGGCACTGGCTTAACCGCGGCGGAAAAATCGCGCTTGCAAGAGTTTGCCGAGCATTTGCCTTTGGTGCTGGCGCCCAACATGAGCGTGGGCGTCAATGCGTTATTCACTTTGGCGGCACTGGCGGCCAAATTATTGCGTGCCGGGGCTTTGGGCGGCGGCTATGATATGGAAATTTTTGAAGCCCATCATCGACATAAAAAGGACGCGCCTTCTGGCACCGCCTTACATTTGGGCGAGGTGCTGGCACAGGCAACCGACGTGGAATTAGCCGCAGTCGCCGCTTTTGCACGGCACGGGCAAACACCGCCGCGGGAGCCGGAGCAGATAGGATTCTCAGTCGTCCGCGGCGGTGATATTGTGGGTGAACACCGCGCCATCTTTGCCGGCAGTGGGGAGCAGCTGGAAATTATTCACCGATCGACAAGCCGTGCCAATTATGCCGCCGGTGCGGTGCGTGCCGCCATATTTGCCGCCCGCGCTAAACCCGGGCTATATGATATGACGGCGGTTTTGGCGGGCGGTAGCGAAGAGATAAATTAAAAAATCTCTGTTTTAATTCTTAGGCGGCCAATCTTCTCCCCCACGGGCAAAAGGATGACAGCGCAATAACCGCCCCACAATCAGCCACAATGCACGCGGGGCGGAATAATTCGCCAACACCAGCCGCGCATATGCGGAACAGGTCGGCGTAAAACGGCAGCCGCCGCCCAACCATGGCGCCAGCAATAAACGATAGCCATCAACCATCAGCAGCATCGCACGGCGCAATAAACGATCGCCCCAAATGATTATTTTCGCCGCCACCCAGTCCCCGACGGTGAGTCTTCCAAAACTACGCCAACCGCCAATAATTCATCGCGAATTTTGTCCGCCAAAGAAAAATTACCCTGTTTGCGCGCTTCATTTCGTTTTTCTATTCTTTCCTCAATGTGGATTTTTTTCAACGTTTCTTCTCCAACTTCTACTTGTTCATTAAATATCTCACCTTTTAAAGCGAGTTCGATAAAAGTTTTTAGATCTATTGTTTGAAACCAATCATTTTTCGTTTTGTAAAAAAATCCCAATAACTGTCCGGCCGCTTTTATTTGCCGCCGCAAAGACGCCACCGCACCGCCGCGTTGAATGCCGCTGGCCATATCATGCAAGCGCGACAGCGCCAAAGGCGTGTTTATATCATCCGCCAAAGCGCCCGCAAAAAATTCGTCAATCTCTTCATCCTCCATTATTTTGCCGTCCGCCTCATCGCCCAAAGCGCGATACAATCTATCCAACGCGCTACGGGAGTCGCCGAGCAATCGCTCGGTCCAGGTTAGCGGCTTGCGATAATGCGTCGACAGCAAAGCATAGCGCACCGCTTCGCCGGGAAATTGCCGCAGCACATCTCCCAATAAACGCACATTGCCGACAGACTTGGACATTTTTTCGCCCGCCATCGTCAAATGCCCATTATGCAGCCAATAGCGGGCAAATGTGCCGCCGCCACTGGCGCAGCAGCTTTGGGCAATTTCATTTTCATGATGCGGAAATATTAAATCCTGCCCGCCGCCGTGAATATCCAAACATTCCCCCAAATGTTTGCCCGCCATCGCCGAACATTCCAAGTGCCAGCCCGGCCGCCCCCGTCCCCATGGACTATCCCACCCCGGCTCCTCAGCCGCCGCCGGCTTCCATAAGACAAAATCCGCCGCATCTTTTTTATACGGCGCAACTTCAACCCGCGCCCCCGCCAACATCTCATCGCGGCGGCGATTGGACAGCGCGCCATAGCCGACAAAAGACGGCACATTAAACAGCACGTGCCCTGCCGCTTCATAGGCATAACCAGCATCAAGCAGCCGATGAATCATCTCCACCATCTCCGCCAAATGCTCGGTCGCGTAAGGCTCCACAGTCGGCGACAGCACATTCAGCGCCGCCATCTGCCGATGATAATCATCACTCCAGCGCGCGGTCAAAGCAATCGTCGACTCATTATTAGCCGCTGCCGCCGCAATAATTTTGTCATCAATATCGGTGATGTTGCGGGCATAAACAACCGCATCTTTTCCATACACGCTCCGCAACAGGCGAAACAAAACATCAAAAACCACCGCCGGCCGACCATTGCCCAAATGCACCGGACCATACACCGTTGGCCCGCAGACATACATGGTGAGCCGCTCCGCGTTTTGCGGACGAAAACGCTCGCGGCGGTTGCTCAGCGTGTTATAAAAATAAATCTCGGTTTGCGGCATAATCACAAAGCGTATTTTACCCGCCCGCCGCAAAATAAGCGTCAAAATAATTGCGGGCGGCAAGCATCTCATCATCGGCGCCGACAAAATCGGCGGCAACCGCTCGGGCAAAACTGTCGCGGCAGCCGGGATTGCAAAAACCCACCGCGCCGCCGCGATAATCCATCATGCCGTTAGCCACCACCGGCCGTTGCGAAAAAGGGCAAAGACGATTCAAGGCGTGCGCTCTTTTCTGAAAATCCCGCTTGTGTAATACGGTATCCACCGCCGCCGCCGTTTGCGGACAATCGGCGTTAAAATGCAAACCGCGGCTTTCGCGGCGCGACAAAGCCCCCTCCACAATCAATTCCGCGCACTGAGCCAGATTGCGCAATTCCAAAAAATCGCGGCTGACAATATGCCGCCGATAATAATCCTCAATCTCCTCGCGGATCCATTCAATCCGCAAACGCGCCCGCTGCAGCCGCTCATCACTGCGCGCAATGCCAACATAATTCCACATGGTCAGGCGCAATTCCTCCCAGTTTTGCGCCACCATCACATCTTCTGTGGACGCGGAAATGCGCCGTTCATCCCACGGCGGCGGCGGCGATAGGGTTTCGGGCAAGCCGTCTTCCAAGGCCGCCGCCGCCCGCCGCCCCACCGCCACGCATTCCAATAAAGAATTACTCGCCAACCGATTCGCCCCGTGCAAGCCATTGCACGCCACTTCGCCGGCGGCAAATAAACCATCCACATCGGTGCGCCCGTCCACATCGGTGCGCACTCCGCCGCAGCAATAATGCGCCGCCGGCACCACCGGGATATGATCACGCGGCAGTTCCATGCCCCAGTCCGCGCACCGCTGCACAATGGAAGGAAAACGCCGCCGCCAAAAGTCGCCGCCGTGTGCCGACAAGTCCAAATAAACACAATCCGCACCGCTGCGTTTCATCTCTTGGTCAATCGCGCGGGCGACTATGTCGCGCGGCGCCAGCTCGGCGTCCTCGTGCGCCTCATTCATAAAATATCGCCCTTCTTCATTGACCAGCCGGGCGCCTTCGCCGC
>JBPCWX010000139.1:0-3941 GCA_051009095.1 Gammaproteobacteria bacterium
TAAACGCATCCGTCAAGGCGGCAATATTGGCCATTCCCGTGCGGCGCGAAGTGGTGATTAATAATCCCCCGGCGACGGCGCGCAGTTGTGCCGCCAAATTCTGACAATCAGACGGTGTCAAGGCAAATGCGCGATTTTCGCCACCCACTAAGACCGCAATATATGGCGGCGGCACGGTGGCAAATTTTTGTCTTGCGGCGGCACGGCGGCGCGCCAAATCGGTGGCGTGAATGCCGCCCACGGAACCGATGATGGGCAGCACATTATCCCCCGATAAACGGTCATGATAACCGCACACCACGGCATCAAATAATGCGGCGGCAACTGGCGGGCGTTGCACATATGCCACAAATGCACCATACCGCCGCCGCGCCGCCAAAGCGGGAACCACGGCGGCACTGCCGCAGGCGATAATCATATCGGGCGGGTTTTCATTCTCGGCCACGGACGGGGCAGCATATGCCGCTGCCATAGTCGGAAAAATTTTTGCCGTCCACGTGGCGGCGGGAAGGGTTTTGCTGATTATTTGGGGCGTGTCGGCATCTGTCATGGCCGCCAATTTTTGGGCGATTGCGGCGCCCAGCCCGATGGTTTGGGCGCGAAACCCCGCCCGCCCATCATCCATTAGCCACATGCGCAAGTCTGCCGCCGCCCTAAACATTTACATAACCGGCTTGGCGATATTTTGCCATGCCCGCGGTGGTTAGCGTCTCTAACTCGAGCATGAGCGGCGGATTGACCGTCCTAAAATTGAAGCAAGATTTTCCTTGCATTCGCTGCCGCAAAGACGGCGACAAGTCCGTTATTAACTCCGGAAAAACATATATCGGCATCAGATGATAACTGACATAATTTTTTTTAATTTGGGCGGCGGCAAAAAATAACGGCTTTTTATTTTTCATGATATGGTGGGTGTTTAAATAATAATCAACCGCCGTGTTTTGCGTGCATACCAAATATTTTGCATATGGGCGCAATACATCACGCAACCGCCCAAATACCCGCGCAAATTCGGGCGATGGCGTATCTTTATTCATCTCGGCAAATGATGCGGGGACCTGGCATTTAAGATAACCATGACTGTATCATATCACCACCCATTGACTCGGCGTATAATAAAAACATGCAGAGAGATAATGACAACATGCGCTTGGTCGCTTGGAGGCTGCCCCAATGAGCGGACAGCAAGTGCCGGGCGATGAGGCAATTTTGCGGGTGGATAATTTATCGCTGGCTTTTGGTGGCTTGCGGGCATTGTCAGAAGTATCTTTTACCGTGCAACGGGGGGAACTTTTTTCTATCATCGGCCCCAATGGCGCCGGCAAAACTTCCATTCTTAACTGCTTATCCGGCCGCTATCGGCCGCAAAGCGGGACGGCATTATGCAGCGATAAAAACGGCAAAGAATTTGACCTGTTGCGCCAGCCCACCAGTGCGCGCGCCCGTTTGGGGGTTGCCCGCACCTTCCAAAACCTTGCGCTGTTTCAGCAAATGAGTGTTTTGGATAATATTCTGGTCGGAGCGCATCATTTATTAAAGCGCAATTTTTTGCATGGCATGGTCTATTGGCTGGGCGGGGCGCAAAAGGAAGAAATGGCGATGCGCCGCGACGTGGAGGACATCATTGATTTTTTGGAATTGCAAAGTTATCGCCATACTCCGGCGGGCGCGCTGCCGTACGGCGCCCGCAAGCGCGTGGAATTGGCGCGCGCCATCGCCGGCAAACCGCGGCTGCTGCTGCTGGATGAGCCGATGGCGGGGATGAATTTGGACGAAAAAGAAGATATGGCGCGTTTTGTGGTTGACCTAAACGAAGAGCAGGGCATGACCATTATTATGATCGAGCATGATATGGGCGTTGTTGCCGATATATCGGAACGGGTGCTGGCGCTGGATTTTGGCCAAGTTATTGCCTGCGCAACCCCGGCGGAAATCGTCAATCATGACGCCGTCAAACAGGCTTATTTGGGAATAACCGCATGAACCGCTGGGGCGATATTCAGCAATACGACACCTTGCCCAAAATGTTGCGGGCGAATGCCGAATTGCATGGCGATACGGTGGCTTTGCGCGATAAAGAATGGGGCGTGTGGAATGCCATCACGTGGCGCGCATATGCCCGCACCACCCGCCATCTGGCGTTGACTTTTGCCGAGCTGGGAGTCGGTTGCGGCGATGTGGTCGCGCTGCTGGGGACCAATGGCCCCTATTGGCTTTATGGCGCGCTGGCGGCACACAGCAACCGCGCCATGAGTTTGGGTGTTTACAGCGATGTGCTGGGTGATGAGGTGCTGCACCAATTATCTTTTACCCAAGCCAAAATTGTGGTGGTGGAAGATGAAGAACAGGCGGATAAATTATTATCGCTGGGCGAGAAGATTAATTTTGTCCACAAAATTATTTATGCGGATGCGCGAGGCATGCGCAAATATGACAGCCCGCTGCTGATGTCTTTGGCGGAGGCTTTGGAGCGCGGGGAGACGCTGGAAAAAACGGCAGCGGCGGCATCGTTGGACGCCACCGTCGCGGCGGCCAGTGGCGACGAATCGGCGCTGCTGATCGCCACGTCGGGAACCACCGCCACGCCCAAGTTTGCCGAAGTGTCACACCGCGCTTTTTTATCTCACATCAAAAATTATCTGCACGCCGACCCCAAAACCGCTGATGATGAATATGTGTCGGCGCTGCCTTTGCCGTGGATTATGGAAACCAAATATGCGCTGGGGAAGTCTTTGGTCTGCCGCATGAAAATTAATTTTGTGGAAAGCGCCGACACGCTTATGGCAGATTTACGCGAAATCGGGCCCACCTTTATCTTATTGGCGCCACGGGTGTGGGAGCAGCTGGCGGGGACGGTGCGGGCGCGCATGGTGGAGTCTACGCCGCTCAAACGGCTGCTTTTTAATTGGGGGCTGCGGCGCGGCATGGCGGCGGTGGCAAAAGGGACGCATTCGCGTTTTGCCGAGTGGCTTGTTTTTCGCGCGCTGCGTGACACCTTGGGATTTTCGCGCCTGTCTTCGGCGGCGACCGGCGGCGCCGCGCTGGGGCCGGACACCTATCAATTTTTTATCGCCATGGGCGTGCCGTTGAAGCAGTTATATGGACAAACTGAGCTATTGGGCGCCTACACCATTCATCGGGCGGGCGATGTGGATTGGGAGACGTCGGGGGTGCCTTTTGATGATGTGGACATAAAAATTGTCAGCCCCGATGCGGAAGGGTTGGGCAAGATAGTGGCGCGTCATCATCATATGATGAAGAGATATTATTGCGCGCCGGAAGAGACGGCCAAGGCGATTGACGGTGATGGTTGGATGGAGACGGGGGATGCGGGTTATTTTAAGAAAAATGGTCATTTGGTGGTGATTGACCGATTTGCGGATTTGGCGCAAACGGCGGCGGGCGTAAGATTTTCGCCGCAGTATTTGGAAAACAAACTGAAATTTTCGCCGCACATTGCCGAGGCGGTGGTGCTGGGCAATGAGCGCGATTGGTTGTCGGTCTTGGTGTGCATTCGTTTTGCGGTGACGGCAAAATGGGCCGAGCAGCGGCGGATTGCTTTCACCAACTACACCGATTTGGCGGCACAGGAAGCGGTCAAGGATCTCATCCGCGGCGAAATTATCGCCATTAATGCCACCTTGCCGGCGGCGCAGCGGTTGCGCAAATGCGTGCTGCTGCACAAGGAATTGGATGCTGATGACGGCGAGTTGACGCGCACCAAAAAAGTGCGGCGAAACGTGGTTAGCCGGCGCTATGCGGAGATGATTGAAGCCATTTATGCGGGCGATGAAATGATTGATATGGACACCGAAATCACCTTGCAGGACGGCGGCAAACAGCGGGTGCATTGTCGGCTGGAAGTGATTAATTTGGCGGACTAAAAGGTTTGGTCAATTACCGAGATTCGGCTTAATCTATTATAATCCGGGCATATGGCA
>JBPCWX010000140.1:0-4463 GCA_051009095.1 Gammaproteobacteria bacterium
TTGCTGAGCAATAGCGCATTAGCCAAATACACCTGCAACAAAACAGGCGTTGGTGATTCCGGTATCGCCCCCAAAGCCAGCAACACCGTAGTTTTGGTAATTTGCACCGCCAGCGGATGAATGTCGATGCCGACAATATTGGCGGCAAGTTTTTCCGCCTTGACGCGCGGATTTCGACGGCGAATGGCGGCAATCGCCGCACGCAAAAAAGAACCGCTCCCGCAAGCCGGGTCCAACACGCGCGAATCTTTATGCAAATCCAAATCGGCGACAATCCGCTCACACAACCAATCGGGCGTGTAATACTCGCCCAAAGCGTGACGTGTCTCATTGTCGATAACTTCCTGATATAAACCCTTAAAAATATCCTCCTCTGCGGAAGTTAAATCGTAGTCCGACAATTTAATTAAAATATTGCGACACCACGACAGCGAATCGCGGCAGCAGTAATCTTTTGCCACCCACGAAAAAAAATCACCTTCGGCAAAATTATCCACATTAAATTTATCAAACGCATCACCGCGCAAAACATTCATGGTTTCACGGTCAGACAAATCCGTGTTTTTGTCCAAAAAAGAATAGGCCAGAAGTTTGGCAAAAGTGCTCAGATAAGTTTGGAATACAAACATCTCAAAAGTATCGTCATGCTTGGCGTAGGCAATGCTGAGCATCCGCTGCCACTCGCAAAAAGCGGTTTGCGTTTCGCTGTGCTCACGCGCCGACTTATTATCTTTCATGCTCACCACCGCACGCAAAAACGCCCCCGATGATTCGCCAAAATCCAACGCCACGTTTTCCAGTGTTAATTTTTTCTTGCTGGTGCCAAACAGCCAGCGGTCAAGAAAAAAATAAAATTCATGGGCATTGTCTTCGTCCAGCTCAAAACTGCCCCTGGCCTCTTCCAGCTGCGGCGGTTGGTTATCTTTTTGCTCCGCCACAGTTTTATAGTTCGGCGCATATCGCCGCCAGCTCACGCCATCGGTGGCAAAAAGCGTGTGTTCGCGCAGGTCGCCATCATTCCATTTGCCGTGTAAATATCTTGCCAGCTGCTCTTTGGCGTCATGGGCGCGTTTTTTATCACGCAGGTTTTGTTTCCATTCAATAATGACATGCTCATAGCCGACATCCGCCCGCCCAACACGAATGCCGCTTGGGTGAGGAATGTTGATGGCTTGCTCGGTGCCGACGGCAATTTTATTAATAATGGATTCCGCTCCCGCATCGCCGCCAAAGAGTCTTTGCAGCAGCGTTTGCAAAAGAGCACGGCGCGCGCTTTCACTTTTGGCCGACCGAATTTGGCGCAAATAATCCTGCACCATTGATGTTTGAGTGTCAGTCATAATTGGCTTGGAATATTACTACAAACATGCCTGCCGCCGCTCAATCCGCCGCACATGGATATGAGCCCAAAATTTTTAATCTTGGCGCCAAGGACTTAATTTCATCCAAACTGGCCGCCACTGCACCGTTCGCATCCTGTAAATGCCCCGCCACATCAACATAAAAAAAGTATTCCCACAACTGCCCGTGCGATGGGCGCGATTCCAATTTGGTCATGCTCACCCCCGCCCGCGCCATCGGCTCCAACAACCGCAGCATAGCGCCCGATTCGTGACGCGTCGTCATAATAAATGAGGTTTTATCCGCCCCCGACGGCGCCGGCTGCGCTCGCCCCAAAATTAAAAACCGCGTGGTGTTAAACGCCGAATCTTCAATATCATCAGCCAGCACCGATAAATTAAAAATGCTCGCCGCCGACAAAGAAGCGATAGCGGCGGCGGTTTCATCAGCGGCGGCATGAGCGGCGGCGGCGGCGTTGCTCTCACCGGCAATGCGGGAGATATTGGCGACGTTGTCTTCCAGCCAGCGGCGGCATTGCGCCAAGGCCTGAGGGTGCGCATGAATGGAACGAATCGCCCCAAGGTCGGCGGCACGCGACAATAAATTGTGGCGAATGCGCAGCATAATTTCACCGCCAATCGTCAGCGGTGTTTCCAATAGCGCATCCATGGTTGCGCCGACGGTGCCTTCGGTGGAATTTTCCAGCGGCACCACGGCAAAATCACAGTTTTCTTTTTCCACCTCGCGCAAAACAGCGGCAATGGTTTTGGCCGGTAAAAATTCGGCGGCATGACCAAAATGCTTGCGCGCCGCATCATAACTATAAGTCCCCTGCGGTCCCAAATAGGCTATCCGCTGCGCCCTTTCACCCGCAAGACACGCCGAGATAATTTCGCGATAAATGGCGGCAATGGAAGCATCAGGCAAAACTCCGCCTTGTTTTGACAAACGGCGAATAATCTCGGCCTCGCGTTCCGGCCGCAAAAAAACACTGCCACTTTTTTTGGCTTTGCCGGCGCAAATCGCCAACTCCGCACGCTGCCGCAGCAAATCCAACAGTTCATCATCCAGCCGATCAATGCGGATGCGAATATCTGATAAATCATCTTTCATTGTCATATTGTACCCGCCCCACACGGTTTTTTGCATTTTGCCGCCGTTGAAGACACCTTGCGCTCAGCGAAAATGGGGAGATTATATCGCATTATCACAGCCGGCGTTGGCGCATTCATTTAGCCAAACAGCAATGCTACGCCAAGCGACCACATGATTATGGCAATGATGGCGTCCAAAATTTTCCATGACCGCGCCTTGGCAAACAGTGGCACGGCGATGCGCGCACCGTAGCCAAGCGCAAAAAAGAATGTGAAAGAGGCAAGCACGGCGCCCATGGCGAAATGCCATTTTGCCGCATATTGCGTCGACACCGAGCCGAGCAAAATCACCGTATCCAAATAGACATGCGGATTTAGCCAAGTCAACGCCAAACAAGTCAGCGCCACTGTCCCGCATGATGCTGCCGATTGTTGCGCGGCGTGCAAATGTTCGGTCGCGCGCAATGCCTTATACATGCTGCGCGCGCCATAGCCAAACAAAAAAACCGCCCCGCCATAACGCGCCGCCCGCTCAATCCATGCAATTTGCGCCACCGCCCAATCAAAGCCAAACACGCCAAACAAAATGAGTGCCGCATCGGACAAGGCGCATAATAAACAAACGACAAACACATATTCGCGGTTCAATCCCTGCCGCAAAACAAAAGCATTTTGCGCACCAATCGCGACAATCAAAGAAAGCCCTAAAGAAAATCCGGCGGTTAATGCGCTTAGCATAATTGTTTGGCCGGGGGGTGATTCTGGGGGATTATGATTTGATACGTTCGATTTTTAGCCCCAGTTCCAAGCAGTTGTTTACTTTGCTAAGTTGCTTTTCTTTGGTTGCCGACTCAGAGTCCTTGCATACAAAAAAACCTTCTCCGACATTTTCCCAATATTGATCATGTTGTTCCCTCGATATCAGCGGATGCCCTTTCATCATAACTTTTGCTCGAGCGGCTTTGGCAAAGCCAATCTTTCGCAACGTCTCAATAAACGTATCTTTCACGCTATTTTTATGTACTACTGTCCCGTTAGGAAAAGTAACTTTTATTTTTAAGGGGGGCTGTTTTTTGGAGGGTTCTATGTTTACATTCCCCTTACTTTTATTGCCTGGTTGAACGGGTAAATTATCTTCTACTTTCAATGAATCCAAGTGTTCGATAATGCGCTCTTCATCCGGCATATAGCCACACAAATTTTTAACTTTGTCTGAAATTGCCTTGACAATTATTGGGCGGCATTCCCTCAGCAATACCTCGCACGCATGAGGAATATGCTCCATTGCGTCTCGTTTATTACGCAAATTTTTATAGTCATTTTCGGCGTTTCGCAACGCCTCTTTACTGACAACTTTATTAAACAACAAATAGCGTTGCAACCATGCCGCCGCTTCGGTGACATCTTGCTTAACCAAGTTCACAGCACAAAATTTCCGCCTTTCGTAACTGCCCTCTCCAGATGGCCAATAAAAATACCATTCGCGGCCATCGGTTGCAATCGCAACCTGTACGCCCTCGTGAAAAGCGTAAGTAAATAACTGCGTATCCGCGCTGTAAATTCCACCGGGCTGCTTTACTTCAATAAAAATATCCGGTTTGTTTGGCTTCGCGCACAAGGCAAAATCAACGCGCCCACTTTGCACCCGATATTCTGGCACCACCTTATCTGTCTCAAAAACAGGCCAACCCATTGCCCCTAATAACGGCAACACAATACCTTGCGATATAGCCTGCTCATTGGGGTACGCATTTTTCTTTAACCGACTCTGAATGTCTTTTATATTGTCTTTCAATGACATTTTTACCTCCATATTCTTGGTGCTTCAAAAACAACCGCTGGTTTGCGCAAACTATAATGATACCACATCATAGCGCAACCTGATTAATCATCCCTGAACGCCGCCTTTGGTTAATTTCGCCGGGTTTAGCAAACGCTGCAATTCTGCACGCGATAAATTGGTTTCTTCCGCCGCCACCTCCAAAATCGGGCGGCCTTCCTTATAAGCGCGCTTCGCCACTTCCGCCG
>JBPCWX010000141.1:0-9680 GCA_051009095.1 Gammaproteobacteria bacterium
TACCGTCACTTTCACCACCACCAAACCATCATCTGTGTTGCTCCTGTCATCCGACACTTGCACCGTGAGGGAATAAGTTCCCTTGTCGAGCTCCCGAAAACGCAACCCCCCGCTATGCGCATCAAGGTCAAAATAATTACCCTCATTGCCGGTTATAATGTTGTATGTATAGGGCCTATAGCCGCCGCTTGCCGTAACCATGAGCGGCGATAAACTCAGCGTGGATTCTGACAACGTCAAAGGCGGCGCTTCCACTTCCACTTTCACCGTCACCGTCGCCATGCGGTTGGCATAGCCATAATCGCCCAGCATATCGCCGAGATGATCCTCCGCCGCCACCGTCACCGATAACGTCAGCGGCCCTTCTTGTGGCTCTATTATGGCAAGCAGCCCCGGCAGCCATTGTCCCGACTTCAGCCCACTCCACATAGTCACGGTAAAAACAGCAGAATCCCCGACCAGCGAAAAAGACGGGGCGACACCATCATTTGCCCGCATCTCGCCAACTTCGCCAGTATAACGATATGGCACCGTCGCCATAAAATCGTCAAGTGTAAATGGTTTCTCTTCCAAAACGCCATTAAGATTCCAGCGACCATCGCCCAATGCCAAAAAATTAACATTTGCCGGCGAACCTTGACCCAACACATCGGCGGCACCTTCAGCAATCACCAAATACCACTGTCCGCCATAACTGCGGCTAAATATCCGCCCCTGCGACACCACCGGCACCACAACGCCGTCAAACACATAATACAAAGACACTGGCGCATTGCTATCGCTGTCGCCGACCAAAGACACGGCGACCACGATTTCACCGCCATCGGGAACGCCAGAAAAATATGCCTCACCACCGCCATACAGGGTGATTTGCCAAGCATTTTGCGGCGCCTCAATCGCCACTGTTGCCGCATCCTCTGCCGACACCATTACGCCATATGTAGACTTTGGATTAAACAAACGCGTTGCACCATCGGCAATGTCCTTCTCTTGACCTTGGAATGATAATACCGCCATTCCGCCGCCAACCCGAATCGTCGCCGCCGCCGCCACGGACACCGTTGCCGTCACCGTGACCGACATGCCTGCCGCATCCGCCACTTCCACCGTAAAGCGATATTCCCCTATTGTCGCATTTACATTAACCGATAATGTCCCATTGCTAAAAGCAAAAGCATTAGCCGCCGGATTACCCCGCAGCGTATAAGTGTGCGGCATGGTCCCGCCAGATGCTTCAAATACATACACCTCCTCTGCCACTCCTGCTGCCACTTCCAACCGTGGCGGTTGCGCCGCCAATAAATCCCCCGACATCACTTCCACCGTAATAACCGCACTCGCCGTTAAATTATGATATGCCGCATTAAGCGCCTGAAAATTATCTATCAAATATACCGTGGCCACAAAAATTGCCGCTTTATTATTAACCGCCGTCAAATACAATTCGCCATCATTTTTAACAGTAAAAGCATTTGCGGCATTAGTAACCTGCCAAACCTCTCGCACTTGAATATTATTCGCCTGCAAAGTCAGCAGCAAAATTGGTGAAGGGACGTCTATCAGCGGCACTTTTACGCTTTCCAAAACAATGCGCCCGGGCGTTTGCAATTTCGGCTTTACCTCATCCCGGGCAGCGTATTGCCGCCAATCTTGCACTAACGGACGAGACGAAGCAAAACCGCCGAGCATAATTGTGCTTGTGCCATCTTTTTTCGCTGAATCATAAGCGGCCTCCGCCCCCGAGATGGCGGTAAGGCAAATAGTCAATACAAATGTGGAAATTGAGCATATAACCAGCCTCATATGAATTATGGTTCCCCTCTTATAATGTAAATTTAACAAGGCGTATTATACTAATAAAAATTGAAAATATGCGTTATGGGCATAAAAATTAATTAATTTGTTTTATCCTGTCTTTTTCACCGATGATTTCTTATCGCTACCGCCACCGTCTTTATCAGATTTTTTGGCTTTATCAATCTTCCACCTATTTAAAGCAACACAAAAACGCTAATGGGTGGGTGGTTGAAAAGGGTTAAAAAAAACGACAAAGCACCGTGCCCGCCTCCTTATCCCGAAAAGGCGTGTTGGTGGGTTTTGGGCTTGCTGGCTTTGGCTTTTTGCACCGGTGCAGATTGGGCGGCACGGCGAATCCTTTGCGCCAGCGCGCTTTGCTTGTCGCCAAGACGCACCGCAGTGGACATATCAAAATGCTTTAACACATCCCCGCCGTTCTCGGCTAATCTATCAAACTCGCTGACTTTCATGTTTCCCCTTCCTTTGGTGTCCGACAATTTCGCCCCAGTATACCACAACAGCCCTGCTATTTATGGCAAATGCTCATAAATTTTTATGTACTTTTGTTTGGCGCGATAAACGGAAATAATCCGAATATTATCATCCCGCATTGTAAACACCGCTTGCCAATAAGTCTCACCGATTTTGCCGATTAAGAGAAACCTTTTCTCCACCGCAAATTTCGACTCCACCACAACGGCATTATTATCCTGCCACAGCATCTCCGCCCGAGAAAAATCAATGCCATGCTTTTGCAAGTTAATACGGTTTTTATTGGGGTCAAACTCAAACCTCATAAAAACTAATCTTTTTTATCGGCACTCTTCTTTTTCTCCGCTTTCGCCGGCTTATCCCCGCCGCCGCCCTTGTCGGCTTTGTCGGCTTTGTCGACTTTGTCGGTCTTATCAGCCTTCTCCGTCTGGTCGGATTTTGCCTTGCCGTCTTCCGCATCGGCGGTTTTTTTATCTTTCTTGCCTTTGTCGCGAAAATCGGTCGCATACCACCCGCCGCCTTTTAGATGAAATGCCGCCGCCGATATTAATCGCTCAAATGCCCGCTTGCCACAAGATGGACACTTTTTTATGCGAGGCGCATTAATCGACTCCATCCCCGACTCTTGATGCCCGCAGGCGCCGCATTGATATTCATAAATCGGCATCGTCGTCTACTGCAAACCGCAACTTCTATTATGTGCGCAAAATAATATTTTGCGGGTCATATGGGCTTTCTTCCAACACCGTCGCACGATGTATTTCGCCCAGCACATCAATGCTTAGCTCAGTGCCAACAGCGGCAAGAGATGGCGGCACCATCGCCAAAACAATGGTTTTTTGCAAGCGCGGGCCAAAGTTGCCGCTGGTCGCCCGCCCAATCATTTCGCCATCCTTAAAAATGGCGTTGCTGCCCAGCGGGTCGGCGTCTTTAATATCATGCACTTCCAGGGTAACGCTCTGCCACTTAAAGCCTTTTTCCTGCCATTGCAATAAACCGTCCCGCCCAATAAAGTCGCCCTTGTCCATCGCCACAAAACGCTGCAAACCGCTTTCCATGGCGGCGTATTCTATTGACAATTCCTGCCCCACTAACTTATAAGATTTTTCAATCCGCAACATGTCCATGGCGCGAATGCCAAAAGGTTTTAGCGGCAAGTCCGCTCCCGCCGCAAACAGCGCATCAAAAATATGATTCTGATATTCAATCGGATGGTGCAGTTCCCACCCCATCTCGCCGACAAAGTTTACCCGCACCGCCAGCGTTGGCGCCAAACCCACATCCACCCAACGCCCCGACAACCATGGAAATGCCGCCGTGGAAAAATCCTCACGCGGCGATACGCGACTCATAATCTCGCGTGACCGCGGACCAGCCAGCACCAGCACCCCCCGTTGATTCGTCATTTGCTCAAAAATCACCGAGCCATCATCAGGCATATGTTTTTGCAGCCAGTCATGGTCAAGCCGCTGCCATGCACCCGCCGACACCAAATAATAAGAATCATCGCTTTCTTTGAATACGGTAAATTCTGAATGTACGCCGCCGCGGGTGTTCAAGGCGTGACACAAAGCAATGCGCCCGTCTTTTTGAGGCAGCTTGTTGGCCAGCAGCTTATCCAAAAAGGCGCGCGCCCCCGCCCCTTTCACACGACACTTGGCAAATGCCGTCATCTCCAGCAAACCCGCATGACTGGCAACATGGCGCGCTTCGCTGACTACATGCTCAAACCATTTGGAACGGCGAAAAGACCAGTCATCTTTTTGCTCCACGCCTTTGGGCGCAAACCAGTTAGCACGCTCCCAGCCAAATTTTTGTCCACATACTGCGCCCATTTTTTGCAGCCGATCATGACACGGTGCGGTGCGTAACATGCGCGCCGCCTCGCGTTCTTCATCGGGATAATGGACGGTGTATATATTGGCATATGCCTCTTCGTTTTTCTTGATTAAATAGGCTTGGGTTGCATATGCTCCATAACGGCGCGGCTCAACGCCCAACATATCCACCGTCGGCTCACCGTCCACAATCCACTCCGCCAGCTGCCAGCCCGCGCCGCCCGCAGCGGTTATGCCAAAACTATGCCCCTCATTCAACCAATAGTTTGGCAACCCCCAAGCCGGGCCAACAATGGGATTGCCGTCCGGCGTATAGGCGATGGCACCGTTAAACACCTCCTTAACGCCTCCTTTTTCAAAACACGGTACGCGGCGAATCGCCGACTCAATGTGCGGCAAAAGTCGCTCCACGTCGCCCTCAAACAACTCGCGTTCCGCCTTGGCGGCAGGACCATTGATATAGCAGGCGGGGGCGTTAATTTCGTACGGCCCAAGAATAAGCCCGCCGCGCTCTTCGCGCATATACCAAGAGCCATCGGGCTCACGCAACACTCCCATTTCGGGCAATCCCTGCTGTCGCCGCTCCATTAATTCGGGAATTTCGCCGGTCACAATATATTGGTGCTGGACGGGAATGACGGGAACATCAAGCCCCACCATTTGGCCGGTCTGCCGCGCAAAATTGCCTGTGGCACTGACTACATGATCGCATAAAATTTCGCCCGCCTCGCCATTTTTATCCACATACCCCACCGCCCATTGCCGCCCACGCCGCGATATGCTGTGGACGGCAGTGCGGACATGAATATCTGCACCTTGATTGCGCGCGCCTTTGGCCAAGGCAAAAGTTAATTCCGCGGGCTGATTGTAGCCGTCCTCGGGATGACGAATCGCACCGACAAGTCCGTCAATGGAACACAGCGGCCAAATTTCTTTAACCTCTTCCGGCGTCAAAAAATCTACCCTGACGCCGATAGTCGCAGCAACCGCAGCATACTGCCGATATTCATCCAGGCGCTCCTGATTGCCGGCAAGACGGATATTGCTCACCCGCGCCAAACCGCTGTTTAGCCCGGTTTCCTCTTCCAAACCGCCATACATTTTCACCGAATATTGGTGCAGCTGCCCGACCGAATACGACATATTAAACAGCGGCAGCAACCCGGCGGCGTGCCAGGTGGAACCGGAGGTTAAGTCATGCCGCTCAAAAAGCACAACATCCGAGCAACCTTTATGCGCCAAATGATACAGTGTAGACACGCCAACAACGCCACCACCGATGACCACCACTTTGGCTTGCGATTTAATTTCTTTACTCATCTGCCACCTCCGACATTTTTCGAATATATAAAACCAACCGCAAACAAATTGTGCGGGTGGAGTATTGTATCCATTTCCGCCTCGCTTAGTGCGAAAAAAAACACAAAAAATTATGCCGCCCTGTCATTTTGGAAACCACCGACAAAGTCATTGGGCGGGGTTATGTTATCGGTGCGCTAGCCGCTCTTTGACGGTGGTATTTGTTCCGCCAGCAATTCCAGATAATGCACCACTGGCGCTCCTCCGGCAAGCATGAATAATTGACAGCCAATGTTGGCGGTCGCCACCAAAGGCGCGCCGGTGTTGGCGATATGGCGCAATTTTTGCCGGCGCAAACGGCGCGCGCGCTGCGGTTGCAAAATAGAATACATTCCCGCCGAACCGCAACACCGCCCGCCGTCCGCCAAAGGCGCAACATCATAACCCGCACGGCGCAATAATGCCTCTACCCGCCCGCCCAGCGATAAACTGTTTTGCATGGTGCACGGCGAATGATAAGCGACATTTTTTTGCTGCGGCGGCGCCAGTTTATCCGCCAAAGCCGCCCATTCCCGCTCCAAAAATTCCACTATGCTCATGGTTTTTTCCTGCACCATTTTGGCTTGCGGGGTATTGAGCAAATGGCCATATTCGCGCACCATGCTATCACAACCGCTGGCCGTCATCACCACCGCTTCCGCTTCCCCGGATTGCAAAAGCGGTGCCCATGCCGCCACATTGCGGCGCATATCATCCAATCCCGCCGCCTGCCGATTGGCATGAAAACGCAGCGCACCACAGCAACCGCTGGCGTGTGAATTAATAACCCCCACTCCCACCGCATCCAACACCGCCACCAATGCGGCACTGGTTTGCGGCGACAGCGCGCTTTCCACACAGCCCGCCAGCATAATAACTTTGCGCCGGTGGTCACTGTCGATTATGGGGAGGCGGCGGCGGCGAAAATGCGTGCGCCATGCTGACGGCAGCAAAAGGCGCGTCAAAGACAGCGCCGCCGCCGCCGTCCGCATCAATTTTGCATTACCAAAAATCTCGCATAATAAAAACCGCCACCAAGTTGACGGCATGGTGCGCGCCGGCTCTGCGGCACGCCGCCCAATATCCGCCAGCTCGCCATATTGCACACCAGAAGGACAGGCGGTCTCACAAGCGCGACAAGTGAGACAGCGGTCTAAATGCCGCAAAGTCGTCGCCGACGGTGCGCCCGCAGTCAGCATTTCATTGATCAGATAAATCCGCCCGCGCGGACTGTCGCGCTCGTCGCCGTCCAATAAATAAGTGGGACAGACCGCAGAACAAAAACCGCAATGCACACAGCTGCGAACAATACCGCGAGCCCGTGCCGCATCATCGCTGCTCAAAAACCCTTCTTGAATATTACTTTGCACAACGGCCGAAATGATTGGGGCGGCGAATATTCAAAGCCAATAACTGCCGCCCGTCATCACCTTTCCCATCAATCGCATCATGTTTTTAACGGGTGGCGGCAGCTCAGTTGCGCCCAATTCCAGCGCCCCGGCGGCGTGTTGTTGTTCGTCAATATCCATTTGCGCGACAATACGGCGGCTTTTTTCATCATGCGCCGGTAGCTTGTCCAGATGGCTGCGCAAATGCGCCGACACTTGCCGTTCGGTTTCGGCGACAAAACCCAGCGACACTTTATCCGACACCAAGGCCGCCGCCGCGCCAATGGCAAAGGAACCGCCATACCACAGTGGATTGAGTATGCTTTGCCGCCCGCCCAATTCATGGATACGCTCCGCCGTCCACGCCAAGTGGTCAATCTCTTCATCGGCAGACTGCTGCAAGGCGGCGGCAACCTGTTGGTCGCGGGCAAACAATGCCTGTCCCTGATAAAGTGCTTGCGCGCAAACTTCCCCGCAATGATTAACGCGCATCAGCGCGGCGGCATGCCGTCTCTCGGCATCACTCAATTCAGTAGCGGGCACTTCATCGGCAGGATTAGGGCGTTGCGCGGCCGCTGGCGCAAACACCGTGCGCAAACCGCTATCCACAATGCCAATCAATCGGTCTTTTAGTGACATGTTCTCTTTCCGCCATTTATTGGGTTAAACAATGTGTGGATGATTATAAAGCATTTAGCGGTGTTTTAATTCGGGTGTAAAATTGGGGCGAGATATTTGGGCGGGATAAGCAATTTTTTAATAATAATAAATGTTTGACAAAAAGACAAAAATTGTATATAATCCATTTTGACTATTTTAGCCATTTTTAATTTCAACCTTTTATTTCAATCAGAGATTTATCATGACCACGTGCACTGCAACTGACGCCAAGAATAATTTTGGCAACTTGCTTGACCGCGCCCAACGCCGCCCCATTACCATCACCAAACAGAAACGCGAGGTGGCGGTATTGCTCAGTGCCGAAGAATATGCCGCTCTTCAAGAAATTAAAGAACGTGAAGAAGATGCTTATTGGGTGGAAGTTTTGCGCAACACGCCGGGGGCGCACACATTCATCGGCGCTACCAAAAGCCGCAAACTGATGCGCGACATTTTTAGCCATTTTTAATTTCAATCTTTTATTTCAATCGGAGATTTATTATGAACACGTGCACTGCAACTAACGCCAAGAATAATTTTGGCAGCTTGCTTGACCGCGCCCAGCGCCGCCCCATTACCATCACCAAACAGAAACGCGAGGTGGCGGTATTGCTCAGCGCCGAAGAATATGCCGCTCTTCAAGAAATTAAAGAACGTGAAGAGGATGCTTATTGGGTGGAAGTTTTGCGCAACACGCCGGGGGCGCACACTTCCATTGGTGTTGCCAAAAGCCGCAAGCTGATGCGCGACATTTTGAACGATTGATGAATCTTGAGTTTTCCAACGAGGCGAAAGAGACTTTGCAAAAATTTCGCAAGTCCAACCCCATCGCCGCCAAACAAATTGTCCAACAAATCCAAAAACTGGTTCAGAATCCCAATAAACCAAATGTTTGCAAAGTGGCCGGCGGTGAAGAAAGTGAGATGCGGGCAACTGCTGGTGCGCACCGTATTATTTATTGCATTCGTGATGAAGGACACACATTATTTATAAAATTAATTGGCAAACGCAACGATGATGAAATTTATCGCCGACGTCGCCGCTTGCTACAATAAAAACTCGGCGCATTTTGCCATTACCGCTCACTATGCGATAATAAAGCCTGTTTTTATTTTATGACCATGGAACACAACTATGCCCAGCATTGAATCCATTTTGAGCGAAAATCGCCGTTTTGACCCGCCCAATTCTTTGGCGGCCACCGCTAATGTCGCCGGGCGCAGCGCCTTTGACGCCCTGACGCAAGAAGCCATTGATGACTGGGAAGGTTTTTGGCGGCGCCGCGCCGAAGCCGAAATTGACTGGCTCCAGCCTTTTTCCATCGTCCACCAAAGTGAGGACAACCGTTCTCATCGGTGGTTTGCTGACGGCACGCTAAATATTTCCGCCAACTGTTTAGACCGCCATTTGGCGGAGCGTGGCGACCAGCCGGCAATTATTTTTGAAAGCGACGAGGGCGATAAAGGCGAAGTATGGACTTATCGGCGGCTGCATAAAGAAGTGTGCCGCTTTGCCAACGCCATCAAAAGCTTGGGGGTCGGCCGTGGCGATCGGGTTGTCATATACATGCCCATGCGCCCCGAAGCCGTGGTGTGTATGCAGGCATGCGCCCGCATTGGCGCCGTGCATTCGGTGGTGTTTGGCGGTTTTTCGGCCAAATCACTGCAAGACCGCATTCAAGACGCCGGCGCCAAATTGGTCATAACCGCCGATGACAGCGCCCGAGGCGGCAAACGCATTCCACTCAAGAAAACCACCGATGAAGCGCTGGCGGGCAACTGTCCGACGGTGGAAAAAGTGATTGTTTTGCGGCGTGCCGATGACCATACTGCGGTGACCATGCAAAGCGGACGCGATATTTGGTGGCATGAAATTATTGCGGAACAGGCGGAAGATTGCCCGCCAGAGCCGATGGGTGCCGAAGAGCCGCTTTTTATTCTTTACACCTCCGGCTCCACCGGCAAACCCAAAGGCATTCAACACAGCATCGGCGGCTATCTGTTGGGCGCGATTTTATCGCTGAAATGGGTTTTTGACCACAAGCCGGGGGATATTTACTGGTGCACTGCCGATGTCGGCTGGATTACCGGCCACACCTATGTTGCCTATGGTCCTTTGGCGGTGGGCGGGACGCAAGTGATATTTGAAGGGGTGCCGGTATATCCAC
>JBPCWX010000142.1:0-2996 GCA_051009095.1 Gammaproteobacteria bacterium
TGCTGGCCGAAACAGGCATTGTGGTGGCGCGGCGCACGGTGGCCAAATATCGTGAGCAATTAGGTATTGCCCCTTCCAATGTGCGCCGCCGCGCATATCGCCTGCAACAATCATCTGATGGGTGAGGTATATTCAATTTTGCCGATACACTGATTATTGTAAAATGAGCTTTGATAGTTGGCATAAAGATTACCTATGCTAAATTATCTGCTAGAAAATTTGGGAATGTGGGAGACTGAAAGCTGATGGAATCGGTATTTTTTTGGATTATTATAGGTGGTTTGGCTACACTTTTTGCCAAGTTTAATACTTGGGATAAAAAAGAGAAAAAAAGAATTGCCCACGAAAAATATCTCCAGCAACTAGAGAGTGCCAGTATGCACGATATTTTGTGGTCTTATAAAGGGGTCAGATACAGGGCTGGGAAAATTACACAGGCGGCAATTCATCATAATGGGGGTAAAAAGCGGAAGTGGAACAATGGGTCAGGGGCAATTTACGTTGTGCCAGCGAAGTGCGCACTATACCAACTTGAATACGAATCATTTGGTGACAGTGCGCTTGTTCAAAAAAGGTTGAAAAATCTTTTTGATAAATTTGATTATGATTTCAGTAAAGCTCAAGAGGAAATGGTCTTCAAAATTGGTTTTACGACTAGAGCTGTTCAGACGCGTTTGGAAGAGTTAGGGGAGAATGAAAGCATATATTTAGGCTGGGAGTTCAACAGCGATAAGGTCAAGAAATTCGCTGTTAGTCGTAATGTAGAATGGCTAGAGCATTTAATTCACAAAGAATTACGGAAGCGTGATAAATGCGTTTTTAATGAATTATTTTTGGCAAGTTATAGCGAGATTGAAGAAATTATCACTAGAATTGTAAATTCCAGTAAATCGGCAAGATGAGAAAATAACGAAAGAAAATTGAATATGCTGAATTAACTGAACTTGAGGCGGATAGGGAGATTGACAAAATTATGCCTCGTAATTTTTAGATACAGGGCTAAAATATGCCAAACTGAATAAAATGTATGAATTATCGCGAAAGATGGTTAAAATCTCTTACCTATATTCTAATGCGCGAGGCGATACGTGAAAACATTGCGTGAGGGCGCGTTTTGTTTTATATCCACCACACATTTCGGCGGAGTAGCTCAGCTGGTTAGAGCAGCGGAATCATAATCCGCGTGTCGGGGGTTCGAGTCCCTCCTCCGCTACCAGATTTTTTTGGGGGAGGGGTGTTTATTAAGCAAGCCATTATTTGATGGCCGTATCTATCACACTCCCAAAACTTTGAAAAAAAAGGCATACGCAAGCGAAAAGGCCAATAGAATAAGGCAAAAGAAACCCAAGCACATCCACCGAAAAAAATCCATCTTGCTCAGATTATTTAGATTTGCTCGCAGTCCTCTTCCTCTGTAGGAGCATTTTTTTAAGCTGGGTATAAGAAACAGATTCAATGAAATAATGCTCTTTATGATGCGGATAGTTTTTCGGCGTGATATGAAATTGTCCTTCCCCCACATTCCCTCTATGTTGCTTGTCGCTATATCCGATTTTAGTATCCGCCACTATATCATTAGGAGAAATTGAGAATATCTCTATCTTGTCATAGAACAACAGCAAATAATATAATTTATCAAAATACTGCCTTTTTATCTGCTGGATATTGCAATCAAACTTTGCTTTGGGTGCTTGTTTTTGCTTTAACAGCCTATTCCTATTGGAATTATTTATGATTGTGTCATAGAGACTATCCAGCGACAAATCCAATGCCTGCTTCTTATAGACTCTTGCGGCTTTAACTTCTATTTTCTCGCCTGTATCAAGGCTCAGCAAATCAAATTCCAATTTGTTGCTGTCACCATAATCTTGCAGTAATTGCACAATAAGTTCAGCTACCCTGCCGAATTGTCGTGTATTGAGCGATAAAAACCCATCCCTAAAATCCTCAATCATGCGAGGCCTCAATCATGCGAGGAAAGTCTTTCACGGCTTATATCGCAATAGGCGGCATCTTTCTCAAACCCGATAAAGGCTCGGTTCATTTTTTTTGCCGCCACGCCAGTTGTGCCACTGCCACAAAAAGGGTCAAGCACAACATCGCCATCATTGGAAAATATCTCAACAATCCGCAACATTATATCAAGCGGTTTTTGCGTGGGGTGGCAAACGCGCTCTTTAGACCATGGCACGATTGGCGATATGTCTGTCCATACATTTGACAACGCCCTAAATGGGTTGCCGTTCTTTTTGCCAATAGAACCGCCTGTTTTTTTTCTTATGGTTGAGCTTATTTTATTATATGTGTAATCATTCTCATCTTTCACATACCATAATATGTCTTCGCGGGTGGAAACCAAATTGGTTTTGCTACCCCTGCCTTTTATTCTATCGTAGATAATCCAGTTTTTTAATGTCAATTTGCCATCCAGCACGGCCTTTGTTTCACACACATTTGACCATCCTTGAAAAACGATAAGTGTTCCCGTCGGCTTCAGCACGCGCTCAAATTCTGCCGCCAGAAACGCCCAATTTAATCCGCCATATACATCCCAGCCATGTTTCTCAAAACCTATTTCATAAGGCGGGTCGGTGGCAATCAAATCAACCGAGGCGGTTTTTATGGTTGCCAGCAAGTCATTGCAGTCGCCTTTTATCACTTTGGAAACACCTGCGCCCTTGTGCATTGAAGCAGATAATGGGTCAAATAGTGGTAAATTCATTTTTTTAATCCCTGTTTGCGAATCACGCTCGCTTTTTTATTATACAGCAAGCTAGTAAGACAACCTACCAAACATCAATGAAGGGGCGTTTTCCGCCACCCCCGCGCCCGCCGCCGCCAGCACCACCGCCGCCACCAGCACCACCAGCACCGCCGCGCTTACCGATTTGCATCGTTTTCAGCCCGCGCAACAGCCAGTCTCGCGTATCTTTTGGGTCAATCACTGCGTCAATTTCGTGGAACATGGCGGCGTTTATGGCTTTGCCATTTTCATA
>JBPCWX010000143.1:0-7518 GCA_051009095.1 Gammaproteobacteria bacterium
ACCAAAGGAATAAATCCCTTTTTCTTTGCCATCAAAAAAAACAACTCGCCCTACAGGTTGTTTGGGACCACCACCAGAGTTTTCAATGATTATGTCTCCTGCTTGCAAGGGTTTTTCTTCCAAGGCGTGCTTTTCAACTTCAATTTGAGCGATATTATCGTAAATGATTTTTCCGTATTTACCAAAGTTTGTGCTACGAATGACGCTCGCTTTTTCGAAAGGTGGTTTTTTGCCAACCCATAAGCCATTTTTAAATTCGCAAACGTCTATTATGGCTACCCACTTCCAGCCCGTTGGTAATGGCTTTTTCTCAATCATGCCGCCAACAACCTCTTTTTGGCTTCATGCAATAATTCGCGCGGATTACCACCTTGACGTAGCGCGTCCAAACCCCCTGCGTTGACTACTTGCGGCGTGCTAAAAATGTTGGGATTTTCCAATTCCTCAACACCATTGACCGCAAAACACTGCACAATCTCAAGCAACGTTGTCGCCGTTTGTTTGGGGAATTTTCCCAGCCACTTTACATTTTTATAACTAAAAGTATCCACCCGTTCCTGACGCGAGCGCGGTAGCGCGCCATAAACGCAACTTGCCAAAATGTCATAATCATCGCAATCCGTCATCTGCAATAAGTCCGCTAAGGCGCCCGGCAAACATTGCCCATCGCGCAAAAACTGTATCAATTCGGCACGGTCACGCGGATTGGTCCATATGGCGCGAAAATCATCCAGAGACGTTACCCGCGCCAACAAACGCTGCCCCATTTTTCGCTGATATTCTTCCGCCGACAAGCGGCACAGCGCACCATGCTCATCTTCCACTGCAATATAACTTTCGCCATCCGACACCACCACCTCGAAGCCTTCCGCTTGCGCGATAATCGGCGGTTTACCACCACCACCACCGCCACCAGATATGCTCGGCGGCTTCCATTCTTCTTCGCCCAATAAATCGGTGGCGTTGGTGTAGTCATAAACCGCAAAAGATAATTTACCACTGGGTTCGTCGATGCGCGCGCCCCGCCCAATCATCTGATGTAGAGCAATGGGCGAGCGTACATAGCGAAAAAAAACAATATTGCGAACACGAGTAATGTCCACACCGGTGGATAGTAAATCTACTGTGGCGGCGACAAAGTGATGACTGTCTTCAGTGCGAAAATCGGACAGTTCATCACTTCCTTCTTCTGCGGTGCAAACAAAAGCAAATGGCTGGACAGACGGCGCGCCATGTTTTTTGCGCCACTCGGTATATAGATTGTTCATTTGTGCGACCACCATTTCAGCGTGGGCTTTGCGGACACAAAAAATAATGGTTTTTTGTCGCGGCTCTCCATCTATGGCCAATTTATTAAACAAATCTTGGCACATCGCATCCACCCGATCGCGTAGCATTAACTTGTTCTCGAAATGTTCGGACTGATATGTTTTTTTCAATTCTTCGCGTGCCAACGGTTGGCCGGTACGGAAGTCGGTTGGGTTGTGTTTTAGCAAGTCACCCACCGGTACACCGATGAGGTCTAAATTAACTTGGCTTTTGTGTATTTCGCACAGTGCCAAATAGCCGTCTTCTGCTCCCTGTGCTAGCCCATATGAATACACTGGCTCGCCAAAATAGTGATAGTTGTCGGCGCTGATTTTTTCGTCTTCTTGGGTTTCTTGTCCATTGCGAATGTTGCGCGGCGTTGCCGATAGCCCGATGTGGACGGCTTGAGGGTTGCGGCGCAAAATTTCTGACCATTTTCCCCACGCCGAGCGATGACATTCATCAATGACAATGTGGCTAAAATAATTGGGCGGGTAATATCGGGTGGCGAAAGATTTATCCTCTTCGCTTGAATCATCAGCAACGCCAAGGGTTTGATATGTGGCAACGTGAACGCGGGCATTTTGAGCGCGATTGCCGTTTGCATCGCGGCGGACTTCTTCGGCGTCATTGCCAAAAACCGCTTGAAAATGCCCCAAAGCCTGCATCCGCAAGGCATCTCGATCGCACAAAAACAAGGCGCGGTGCATAGCTCCAGCGTCTTGTAAGCGTTTGAGCAAATGCACGGCGATAAAAGTTTTACCGGCACCGGTGGCCAAACTCAGCAATACGCGAGGCACCTTTCCTTGTTTTTGGTAATTGGCGATTTTTTCTAAGGTAGCACGAATGGCGGCATCTTGATAATACCGCCGTCCGCTATCGCCTATCGAGTACGGCACACCTAACGGTTTGGCAACTTCATCATCTAAACTAAACTGAACAATTGCTTCATAACGGCGGCGCAAGACTGCGGCAGAGGGAAAATCCGTCATAGGGCGGGCAGGTTTTTCTATTTCATTGAAGGCATCGTATTCGACGAATTGATAGCCATTGGAAGAAAAAACAAAAGGAACATTTATACGAGTGGCATATCTTTTTGCTTGTGCCATACCAGCGGCGGGCGTGTCGGTGTTGCGTTTCGCTTCGATAAGAGCGACGGCAACAGGGAGGGCATCTTTTGTTGTGGGGACACGCAAAACATAATCAGCCCGTTTTTGTCCGCTACGGTGGACCTTGCCGGCGATTTTTTCTATCGCACCGGCAGTTTCTTCGCGACGAATCATACTTTCATTCCAACCACAACAATATAGCGCGGGGTCAATTAATTTTGCCCGTGTGTCTGCTTCGGTATATTCCTCTGTGTTTTGATAAGCAGTCATATTCCGATTATAAATGAAATGCTAAGCATAAGATTGATAGTATATTAATAATGATAGTTGTCATTTTTAATTATCATCCCGCAATCCCGCCCCTGCTCCGTGTGAGCGGGAGTCCGCCGTTGCCGCAACAAATGTTTTTGCCGCTAAGGTTTCCAATCGCCGCCATTCTTCCGCGTTTTGCGGGCAGCCACAATCGCGTGGGTTTATGCCGTCCGCCGGCAAGGTGCCGACAAGGGGCAAAATGGTTGCGTCCGCCACCGCCGCAGTCAGGGTGTCGCTTTTTGCTAACCAATGTTTGCCAGCGCCAACAGCAATGTTTGTGCCCGCCCATTGCAGGCGCATTGGTCCTAACAAACTCACAAAGGGAAGCGATAATAGGGGATAAGATAAATTTTTAATCATCACGCCATTGTGGAAATGCCGCTGATTATCCATTAAAAAAAGCCCCGTCATCAATGGACACAATGCGCCATCGGCTGATATGGGATTGCTCACCGCCGCCGGCGACAGGGCGGGACGGGCGAGAGCAGGGGATAAAAATATCGGCAACTCCCGCGCTGCTAACCACTTTGCCGCATAACCCCATTCTTCCGCCAAACCCCAGGCCCAACCTGCTCCCCGTGCGGCTTTGCGCACCAATGCCTCGGTTTCGTTTAATGACTGTGCGGCCATAAAATTAACCATGGCCGGCGTTTTGCAAAAAGGATGCGGAAAGCGGCGGCCACGCCCAATCGTCCGCAGCACAGTCGGCAAGCTCATCGGCGTACGGTGCGTCTTGATACATGGTGATGCGTAGCCAGCGGTCTGAACGCGGGTCAAATTTTGTCGCACCAAAAAATGACAGTTTGCAACGCAATAAATCCAACGGCAGCATTTTTGCGCTGATTAAATTATCCTGAATTTCACCGTAAGGAAAACGCTCCGCCGTTTGCGCCCGCCGCGCTAAGTGACGGTATTGCGGCTGGCGTGCCAAAAACCCGCCCAATGTTTCATCGGCTACGGCACCCTCTAAATCGCGCCAGAAAAATTGCATGTCGCGCATGACCGATAAGGGTAATTCCACGTCGGCGCCCGCTTCTTCATATCGCTCGCCCAAACGAGGCTCTAATTTTTCTTCCGATACATACCAAAAACGGGCGTTTGCCGCCGACTGACTGAAATCTTCGCGCCATATCCAAGCATAACGCCGCCGCAAAATTGCTAAGTATTCCGCCACCGTCGGGCGACCGTCCAGCACAAACAGCGAATCTTCATCAAATGCCATTTGCTCGGCTAAATCATCGGTCAAATCGCCATGCGGCTCGATGATTAAAGAGACCAGCATTTCTCGTCCTTCCGTGTGTAAGTGCGCATCGCTCCATTGATGCAATGCCTCCCACGGATATTTTTGCCGCAATAAAGTATCTGCCTGTTGGGCGGCTTTTTGTAAATCAGCCGATAATTGTTTAATCCGCCGCTGTTGCTGCTCATCCGCCGTTTGCCACATCGTCACACCGAGTTGGGCGCGGGCAAGAAATTCCATAAACTCTGTTTTTTTATCGGCAGCCGGCAAAGCGCGGACCCGCGCAAGCGCCGTTTCGCGCGCGGCAATCCAACAATGCAGCAAAGCCGGATGCGCGATTAAAAATGGCGCCATGCCCAAACCGGTGGAATTGCCGATGCCGAGCAACCGCCGCTGAGGGGGCGATAATTTAACCGCTTGGGGGTTTTTTGTCGCCGCCAAGTGTTCGGCTAAGTCTATGGGAAAGGCGCGAAAAAGCCACACGGCCAGCAATTCCGCTTGAAAAGGCGTGGTAAATTCCGGGCGGGCGGCCACGCGGCTGCGATCGGCAAGACCAAATTTACCATTGCCATAAACCGCCGTGGTGCGCATTAAATATCCGACTTCCGCCAAGCGCGCCATGGCGGGTTGTGTGCCGTTAGCCAAACAATCCACCACATATGCAAATAGCCGCGTGCTGCGATTGGCGCGCGATAAGACAAACTGCTGCGCCCTTTGCCGTCCCGCTTCCTGCTTGGATACTTGCGCCGCCATTTGTCGCAAGTCGTCCGCTGTTGGCACCCCGTCAAATAGCGTAAAAGTTGCGTCCCATGCTTCGGCAATGACACGGTCGGAGCGCAAAGGCGGCGGCTTATGGCTAAACACAAGCAAAGAATATACGCGCGACGGCGTCCGTGCTTCATATACGGCATAACCTATGCCAGCGGCGTCAATTTGCCACTGCGGGCGCGAAAAACGCCACTGCTCTTTTTTTAGACGGCGCAATAAAACCCGCATAAAACTTAGCCGAGTTTGGCAAAACCCGCCCAATACGGCTAAGCGCATGATGTCAGATGGCGGGCGCAATGATGCGGTGGGAATTGTTGCTTTGCTCATATGATTAACGGATGCGCTATTTGACCGCAATGCTCCATGATCGATGCTGTTTTGCCGCCAACCATGGAACCGCTTTGTTTATCAGCGCAAGTCATGCCATTTTATCCCAATCTGCGTGTACTTTCTTCTCTTTGAATTTTTCCGCGCCCTCAGCAAAGGCGGCAACAATCTCCCGCGTGGATTTTTCTATCTCAGCGGCGTTAAAAACGGCGGCAATGACGGCCACCGCATCGGCCCCAGCGGCGGCAGCTACAGCGGCATTTTTTGCGGTGATGCCGCCGATGGCAACAATCGCGGCGACGTTTAATATGCGCGCTTGACGGATAGTCGCCACTGAGCAGCGCGGGGTCTGTGGTTTGGTGGCAGAAGTAAAAAGCGCACCAAAGGCGCAATAGTCCGCTCCCGCTGCTGTCGCACTACGGGCGTGTGCCAAGTCATTATGGCAAGTTGCACCGATTAGTGCGTCCCTGCCTAAGCGCTTGCGTGCCATGGTTATATCGCCGTCATTGCGCCCTAAGTGTACGCCGGCGGCATGGCATTGCGCCGCTAAGTCGATACTGTCATTGATAATAAGCGGCGTTTGTTTTTTTTTGCACAACGCAGCCAATAATGCGGCACGGCGGCGGCGGGTGGCAGCAGGGGCAGTTTTATCCCGATATTGCAGCAAGGTTGCGCCACCGTCCAATGCGGCATCGCATTTTTCCAACAGTTCTGAGTCATCGGTAATAGATGGTGTGATGACGCAGACGCCGCCAATCTTTTGTCGCCGAGTCATTGAATGCGCCGCAGGATTTTATCCAGCAAAGAAGCGGGCAAAATTCGCTTGAGCAGCCAAAAAACTTTGGTCGGCATGGTGACGCGCTCACGTAGTTTGGGCGATTTTTTGTTCAAGGCGCGCAACAAGGCGCGATATACCGCCTCCGGCCCCAAAGCAAAAGGCATGGCGCTATTTTTCGCCCACGCTTTTTGCATGGCAAGGTAGGTTTGGTGGTGAACGCTGGCGGCGGCATCAATGCGCCGCTCAAATTGGATGATGGCATTGCGGCGAAAGCTGCTGGTAATCGGCCCCGGCTCAATTAATACAATGTCAATGCCGCTGCCGAGCAATTCCATCCGCATGGTGTCGCTGAGCGCTTCTAAGGCGTATTTGGAAGCGTTGTAAGCGCCGCGGTATTTCAAGCACACAAAGCCAAGCACGGAAGAATTTTGGACAATGCGTCCGCCGCCGTTTTTGCGCATGACGGCGATAGCGGCATTGGTTAACTCCTGTGTGCCAAATACATTGCTTTCAAATTGCGCGCGTAAAGTGTCGCGGCTCAAATCTTCAACTGCGCCGGTTTGGCCATATGCACCGTTGTTAAAAAGCGCGTCCAAGCGGCCGTCCGTTTTATGCAATAATTCCGCCATGGCCGCCTGAATAGATTCCGATGAGTCTAAGTCTAACTGCAAGGCATCTGGCAAGCCGGCATCGCGCAGGGTTTGCACATCGGAGCTTTGCCGCGCCGAGGCAAAAACCCGCCACTGCCGATCTTTGTGGAGTGCCTCGGCACAATACCGGCCGATGCCAGTGGAACATCCAGTTATTAAAATGATGCGCTGTCGCATTTGACAATTATAAACAAGCGGCACCGCGCGGTGTTATCGCGGGCTAAGAAAAGGCAAAAAAACTACCGCCCCGCAAAAGCCCACTTAATGAGATCATTCTGAAATTGTTTGGCGTGTTTTTTGCTCGCTGTTTCCAGCAAACACACAAAGAACAAATCGCGCCCCTTGGCATCGCGCATAAAGCCGGCAATGGATTTAACATTGGCCAGTGAACCGGTCTTAAAATGCCCGGCGGCGGCATGTTTAGTAAGCCGCTCTCTTAGGGTGCCATCCGCCCCTAAAATCGGCAGCGAAGCAATAATCTCCGCCCGCATCGGGCTTGCCCAAATAAGGCGCAATAGTTTTGCAATTTGTGCGGCGCTAACCCGTGTTTGGCGAGATAAACCGCTACCATTATCCATAAAAAAATCACCACCTGCCAAGTTGCGCTCTTTGGCCCAATGATTGAAAACTTGTTGCGCCGTCGCCAATGAAAATGGCGGCTCGCCCGCACCGGCGGCCAAAGATAAAAATACCTGGCGGGCCATAACATTGTTGCTGTATTTATTCATGGCACTAAGAATTTGCGCTAACGGCAGAGACGCAAAATCAATAATCGTTGCGGCGGACGGGGGCGATGTGCCGGAGCGCCATTGTCCCGACCATTCGCCGCCCAGTTGTCTCCATAACGCCCCAAAAGTGCCGGCGGCATAGGCCGCATGATTTAATCCCCGCACATAAAAACCTTTTTCACCACAATGCGGCGGAAAAATTCCCCGTATTGACAGAGTCATGGCGTTGTCGTCGCCATGATAATGCTCGCTGATTTTACGGCGCCACGGACCACAAGGGCCTTCGCCGCCGCGTAAT
>JBPCWX010000144.1:0-2287 GCA_051009095.1 Gammaproteobacteria bacterium
GTCAGCTTGCTCGCTCCGCGTAGCGAATTGGTTGGCCCTGATGCAAAGGTGAGGGCAGGGAAGGCGCGCACAAATTCGGCATTCATCAAAGTGCCGTCATTTTGGCTGATAAAGACTGGACAACTGAGCCCTCTTTTTTTAATCGCCGCCAAAAATGATGACACAACCTTATCGGCAAAAGGCAACAAGGTGCTGTTCAAAATGGCCGCATTTTCGCGCTCCAACAAACCCAAGCGGCCAAAACTGCTGGATAAAGTCACCCTTATATCGGGGATAGCCTGTTCAAGCTGTTTGGCGACATGATGTTCTGGCGATGCTTTCATCGGCGAAAAAACCGAAGATATGGCGACATTTTTGATATTGTGCTGGCCAATATCGGCCACCACTTTGGCCACTGCGTCATCATCCATTTGTGCCAGCACTGCGCCATCATAAAGAAAGCCGCCTGCCAATTCATAGGTTTTGGTTTCAATGGCATCGCATATATCGGCAGGCCAGCCCACCATTGGCGGCATACCTTTGCCCGAGGGAAGCCCAATTCTTATGGCCGCCACTGGCGATAATTCGCGCCGTTCTATAATCGCATTGGTAAATTGCGTAGTGCCAATCATAATCACCGCAATTTGCTCTTGGTTGACCCCGCCATCGGCCAACACTTTATCCAAACCATCGGTGATGCCGCTAATCACATCGGCCGAAGTTTTGGCTTTGGTTGCCGCAATGATGCGGTCGCCATCAAGAATGACCGCATCGGTATGCGTTCCACCGACATCAATTCCGATTTTCACTTTGTCTTCTCCGTTTGAGGGCACGCCCCAATGGGGCACCAAAAGAAAGCGCGGAATAGATAAAAGCCGCCAACAACATGGCATCCACCGCCGCCATGCCAGTGAGTGATGGCACAATATTTTCTGACATAATAATCGCCGTCACCGCGCCAATGCCAGAGGCAAATAAGGCTTTGGGTGCATAGGCGCGATTTTTGGCCAAACTCTCAATCCGATAGGCGGCGCGGCGCACAAAGAAATAATCAATAATAATAACCCCCGCCACTGGCACAAAAATCACTGACAGATAAAACAGAAAGGTCACAAAATGATCCAATATATTCATTAAAGCCGCCACAATACCCACCGCACCAAGCGCAAGGGTGAGGGTTTTTTCGTTAAGTTTGGGAAAAGTGGCTTTGACACTCAAAACAGTGCTGTAAAGATTAAGCGCGTTCAAAACCCAGCTGCTGGTAATAACGATAATAAACGCCCCCAGCCCCAAGCCCAAAGCCAACATAACATTGAGAATTTCGGTTTGGCCGGTTGCCGCGCTCGCAATGGCCGCGGCACTCATAACGGTTAATTGCACAAGCATAAGTGTAATAAAGGCGGTAGAAACCGCGCCCGACCAATGGCGCACAAAGCGGGTAATGTCTGGCAAGATAATGACACCGACAATGATATTGCCGACAATCACAGAAACGCCATCGCCAAGCGACATGGAGACTGGTTTAGGCGCATCCATAAGCGCGCTGAAAGAATGTTGATGAAGCGAATAAATCACCAGAAAAGCCGTCACCAACACCAGCACGGGCATCATTGCCGTTGCTAATATATTGATAGCGCGAAAGCCTACTAAAGTGGTTAGGGTCATCACCAAACTGGCCAAGATGGATAATATAAAGGACGGCACGGCAAGGCCAAACAAATCAATGAGCAATCGCCCGCTAGCATCGGCAAATAAATTAATGTTGATGCCAAACCAGCCGAGTAGAGAAATAGCAAAAGCGATATTGACGACACCCGCGCCCTTATCGCCAAAAGCGATACGCACCAGCAAATAGGAGCTCATATGCGTATTGGCCCCGATGCTGGCCGTCATGCTGCCGATGGCAAATAATATGGCCGACCCCACCAGTAAAGCCCATATCGCATTGATGGCGGAGAGCCCTTGATAGATTTCCAAACCCGTAATAAAGGTCGGCAGAGAGAAAGCGACCATAGAAGAAACAGCCGCTACCCGTAGCCAAGCAACCTGTTGCTCTTTTTTAATCGCAACCTCGGCAAACTCGCTTGTCGTATCCAAGCTATTTCTCCTCGGCAGGCGGTGCTATTTAGAAGCCAGTTCTGTATTCAATGCCAAATCTTGGCTTGCGACTGGCTTGCCGATAAAGCCCTTGATTGACAATCAAATCTTCAACTTGACGTTCATCGGTTATGTCATTGGCATAGACAGTCAGCGACCCAGTTTCAGTTTCAAGGCTCGCACGTAAATTGATAAAGGTGCGTTCTGAAGA
>JBPCWX010000145.1:0-11647 GCA_051009095.1 Gammaproteobacteria bacterium
GTGCAACTTGCCGGCTATGGCATGACCGGATTTAACTTTGTGCCATACAATATTTTTGCCTTCATCATCGGTATTGTATTGTGGTTTATTGTCGGTGTTTTGTGGAAAGACAGGGCGATTATGCTTGTCCATGCCGGTGCCTTGGCATCATTGCTGATTGGCTATTGGGGGACGCAATAAGGCATAATATCGGGGATAATCGCGCTTTACGCTGACAACAATGCCACACTCCCATACTAATATATATGATAAATGACGCACCAGGAAACCTAAGCGCAGTCGGTTTGGTCAAACGATACGGCGGGCGGGCGGTGCTCGATGATGTCTCCATCCGCGCGCAACAAGGAGAGATTGTCGGGCTGTTGGGACCCAACGGCGCCGGTAAAACCACTTGTTTTTATTCCATTGCCGGCCTCATTCGCCCCGACCGCGGCAAAATTGAAATGAACGGCGAAGATATTACCCGCTTGCCCATGCACCAGCGCGCCCGCCGTGGACTTTCTTATCTGCCGCAGGAAAGCTCCATCTTTCAGGGGCTTAATGTGCTGGATAATGTCTTGGCAATTTTGGAAATTCGCGGCGAACGAGGCAAAACCGCACGCCATAAAGCAACCAGCCTGCTGGAAAAAATGGGCGTCGCCCACCTCGCCGATGCCAGCGCGCAAACGCTCTCCGGCGGCGAACGGCGGCGAGTGGAAATCGCCCGCTTGCTTGCCGTGCACCCCGCTTTTGTCCTGATGGATGAGCCTTTTGCCGCCATTGCACCCATCGCCGTGAAAGAATTAAAAGATATTATCCGCTCACTCAGCCAGCAGCAAATCGGTGTTTTGGTGACCGACCATAATGTGCGTGAAATGCTGCAATTATGTGATCGCGCCTATATTTTAGAAGAAGGGCGGGTTTTGGTGGAGGGCGCGCCGTCCGCAATTATCGCCAGCGAACAGGCGCGCCGCGTCTATTTGGGCTATGACTTTGAAGCATAAAATGACCATTGGCGGCAGGGCGGCGGTGATAAATTTTTTTTGCTCAGACGGCGTTTTTGCATTAAAATATCACTTTGCCAGAAAAAAGCCGCGGCGGATAATTGACCTCGGCGTTGTGGCAGGAAATTAAAATAACTGTGTCCGCTATCCATTCCCCATTCCCGCTGCTTGATCTGCCAATCCGCCGATGCAATAAGTTGGGGCGGATGGATTATGCCGCATAATACATAATAACCTGAGTGAAACAAAGGAGCCCATAATGCAAATTGAGATTACTGGACATCACATTGAAATTACTGAAGCGTTGCGCCGGCATATTAATAAACGGCTGGAGCGACTCAATGAGCGGCAGGATAAGATGCTTAGCCAGGTTCATGTGGTTTTGGAGGTGTCCAAAAATATCCACCAATGCGATATTATGACCCGCCATGAACATGAGGAATTTGTTGCCCATAACGCCGATGATGATATGTATGTCGCCATTGACCGCGCCACCGATAAGATGGAGCGGCAGCTGCATGACGCCAAAGGACGCAAACTCTCACGGCGGACGACCAGCGCGCACAATTAGGAGACGCCGTGAATAATACCGCCTCGGTTGATATAGCCAAATTATTGCCGCCGGAGCATATCTTGCTTGCGATTGACTGGCAAAGCAAAAAGCGGGTGTTTGAGCAGATTAGCATTGTCTTTGAGAATATCATCGATTTTCCGCGCGACCGTTTTTTTACCGTCTTGCTTGAGCGCGAGCGTCTGGGGTCCACCTATATTGGCGAGGGTGTGGCCATTCCGCACGGCTGTATGGAGGAATTGCAAAGCCCCCTGTGCGCTTTGGCGTTGCTAAAAAATCCCATTCAATATGGCGCGAATGACCACGGCGATGGCGTGGTGAGGGCGCTTTTTTTTCTTCTCGCGCCCCAAAATGCCGACAAGATACATTTGTCGATTCTCGGCATGTTTGCTGAAATGGCGGTTAATTCCGAATTGATGGAGAAATTGTTTGCCAGCACCAGTCCACAAGAGGCGCATACCTTGATTGCGGCGTGGGCTGCCAACCAAGGCGGTGCTCATGAATGAAGTTAGCAAACATTTTGACGCTGTTGGCGTGGAGCAAAAATGGCGCACGCATTGGCAGGAGAAAAAACTTTTTGATTCCACACCGCACCCCGGACGCGATAATTATTCCATTTTATTGCCGCCGCCCAATGTGACCGGCACGCTTCATTTGGGACATGCTTTTCAGTATACCTTGATGGATGCGTTGTCGCGGCGGGAGCGGATGCGGGGGCGCAATGTGTTGTGGCAGGCGGGCACAGACCACGCCGGCATCGCCACCCAAATTGTGGTGTCGCGCGAATTGGCCGCCCAAGGGATCGATTCGGGCGCTTTGTCTCGTGATGAATTTTTGCGCCATGTGTGGAAATGGAAAGAGCAATCGGGCAATGAAATTACGCAACAGATGCGGCGGTTGGGCGCGTCTTGCGATTGGGCGCGTGAGCGTTTTACCATGGATGAGGGGCTTTCATCGGTGGTGCGTGATGTGTTTGTGCGCTTGTATGAAGAAGGGCTGATTTATCGCGGCAAGCGGTTGGTTAATTGGGACCCAGAATTACTCACCGCTGTTTCCGATTTGGAAGTGGCGTCGGTGGAAGAAGAGGGCGTGATGTATTATGTGCGCTATCCTTTTGTTGATGATGAACAAAAAGGCATCATTATCGGCACCACCCGGCCAGAGACGATTTTGGTTGACGGCGCCATCGCCGTTCATCCGGATGACACAAGATTTAAGCACCTTTTGGGGATGCGGGTGTGGGTGCCGCTGACTGAGCCGCCCCGCTCGATTGAAATTATCGCGGACCATCATGTCGACCCCGATTTTGGCAGCGGTTGCGTCAAAATAACCGCGGCGCATGATTTTAACGATTATGAAGTCATGCGCCGCCACCCGGACAAAAACATCCCGGTGCTGATTTTATTTACGCCCGATGCCAAAATGAACGAGAACGCGCCGAAGTCATATTGGGGGCTGGACCGTTTTGCGGCGCGCGAAAACATTGTCCGCGATTTACGGAAGGCGGGTTTGTTGATTAAGGAATCGCCGCATCGCTATAAACTGCCGCGCGGCGACCGCTCTGGCGCGGTGTTGGAGCCGATGCTGACCGACCAATGGTTTATGAAAATGGATGGTATGGCGCAAAAGGCGTTGGCTTTGGTTGATTCTGGCGACGTGCGTTTTGTGCCGTCTAACTGGCGCAAAGTGTATGAGCAATGGCTGCGCAACATTCAAGACTGGTGCATTTCGCGCCAGCTGGTGTGGGGGCATCGCATTCCCGCGTGGTATGATGAGAATGGCAAAATTTTTGTCGCTCACAATGAGGAAGAGGCGCGCGCCAAAGCCGGCGGCGCCAAGTTGCGGCAAGATGATGATGTGCTGGACACGTGGTTTTCATCGGCGCTGTGGCCTTTTTCCACGCTGGATTGGCCCGACACCGACAACCCGCATTATCGGCATTATTTCCCTACCAGCGTGTTGGTTACCGGCTTTGACATTATCTTTTTTTGGGTGGCGCGGATGGTGATGATGACGGAGCATTTTACCGCGCAAACGCCGTTTCGCGATGTATACATCACCGGCTTGGTGCGCGATGCTGAGGGGCAGAAAATGAGCAAGTCCAAAGGCAATATCTTGGACCCCTTGGATTTGGTGGATGGCATCGGTTTGGAAGAATTGGTGCAAAAGCGGGTGTCGGGATTGTTCAATCCGACTCAGGCAAAATCCATCGAAGAAGCGACACGGCGACATTTTCCTGCGGGTATTTCATCATTTGGCGTGGATGCTTTGCGCTTTACTTTTGCGTCTTTGGCGTCATATGGGCGTGATATTAAATTTGATTTGGAGCGGTGCAGCGGCTATCGCAATTTTTGCAATAAACTGTGGAATGCCGCCCGCTTTGTTTTGGGGATCTGCGCCGCGCCGAATCATGAGACGGCGGAAGCGCCGCCGACGGTTGCCGACCGCTGGCTGGTGAGTCGTTTTCAACATGCGGCGGCGGCGGTGTCGCGGGCTTTTGATGCTTATCGCTTTGATTTGGCGGCGCAGGCGGCATATCAATTTATCTGGAATGAGTATTGTGATTGGTATGTGGAGATTGCCAAAATTCAGCTGCGCGATGATGCGCTCGCGCCGCGCACGCGGCGGGTTTTGGCGGAAGTGCTGGAATCTTCTTTGCGCTTGCTGCACCCGCTGATGCCGTTTATCACCGAGGAATTGTGGGAGAAAATTGTGCCGCTAACCAAGGTCGCGCCGGCGGAGTCGGTGATGTTGTCCGCTTGGCCGCAGGCGGATGAAAGTTTGCTGGACGAGCAGGCCGAGGCGGAAATGGCGCGGTTAATGGCGGTGGTGGAGGCTTGCCGCCGTTTGCGGGCGGATGCTGGCGCCCCGGCGTCCTCGGCGCTGTTGGTGGGTGGTGATGATTCGCGTTTTGCCCCGTTGCGTGAGTGCGCGCAAAAATTGGGCGGCTTTGCCGATTGTCGGGTCATGGCGGAATTGCCGTCAGACTTGCAGCAAACCGCGGCGGCGGGCTTTAGTTTTGCGATTGATTGGCCCGATGCCGATCGGGAGGCAATGGCGGCGCGTTTGCGGCGGCGGTTGGCAAAGATTGACAAAGAACTGGACGGCGTGGAAGCGGCATTGTCCAATGCGCAGTTTATTCGCCGCGCCCCGGCGGAAGTGGCGGCGCAAAAGCAGGCGCGCCGTGACGCCCTGCACGCCGAAAAAGAAGAGGTGGGGCGGCGGTTGGCGATGCTGTGATGAGTGCCGCCCAAGCGTGGTTAACGATGGTCGGCCGCAAAATGCGCTTTTGATGATGCGCGGACCGGGAAGGCTAACCAAGTGAAGCATAAATTTTGGGCGGGTTTAACTATTGCTTGCGGTTGGTTAAATAAATGGACACCGCCAATTTTTTGCCGTTTGCCAAATGCCTAAGGGCAAACCTCATAGCGATGGAATCGTCTATAATGTGCCCATGGCTGAGCATTTGAAATCGGATAATTATTGCCGCCCGGTGTTGCCGGCACCCGGCGAGGTGCGGCGGCTTTTGCTACACTCCTGCTGCGCCCCCTGCGCTGGTGAAATCATTGACGCTTTGCTGGCCTCGGAGATTATGCCCACGGTGTTTTTTTATAATCCCAACATTCACCCGCGCGAAGAATACGAACTTCGCAAAGAGGAGAATATTCGTTTTTGTCAGCAGCGCCGCGTGCCTTTTGTGGATGCCGATTATGACCTTGATAACTGGTTTGCGCGGACGCGCGGTATGGAAAATGAACCCGAACGCGGGCGGCGCTGCACCGCTTGTTTTGACATGCGCTTTGAACGCACCGCGCAATATGCGGCGGCTCATCGCTTTAGCGTGATTTCCAGCACCTTGGGCATCTCCCGCTGGAAAGACCTGGCGCAAATTAATGCCTGCGGCGAAAAGGCGGCGGCACAACAGCCCGAGCTGCAGTATTGGACTTTTAATTGGCGCAAGCAGGGCGGCAGTCAGCGCATGATTGAAATTGCCAAGCGTGAAAATTTTTATCAGCAGGAATATTGCGGCTGCGTATATTCATTGCGTGACACCAACCGCTGGCGGCGCGCCAACAATCGCCCGCGCGTAGAACGGGGCATTAAATTTTATGGTCGGGGCGGCTGGCGAGATGACCATAACCCTGAGCAATGAATTTTCCCGCCGCTAAACGGGTTGCCTTTTTTGGTCGCAGCAAACGCCCAGAGGCGGCGCGGGAGCTGCTGTCAGTCGCCGCCGAATTGACCGCCCAAGGCATCACGGCATTATTTGAAGAGCCGCTGGCGGCACAATGCGGCACCGAGGCGCTGGCAAAAAGCGGCGTGCGAAGCAGTCAGCGGGCGGACCTTCGCCACGCCGATTTGGGCTTTGTGCTGGGCGGGGACGGCACTTTTTTGCAGACGGCGCGCCATTGCGTGCCGCTGGACATTCCGCTGACGGGCATCAATTTGGGCTACTTGGGGTTTCTAACCGATGTATCGCGCGAGGATATGCGGCGCGCCGTGCTGGAGATTGTGAGCGGGGCGCGGCAGATGGAAAAGCGCTTTATTTTATCGGCGCAGGTGGAGCGAAACGGCAGACCTTTGGCGGTGGGGGCGGGGGCGATGGCGATTAATGACATGGTCATCAGCCGCGAGGCGGGGGTGCTAATCGGCATGAAAGTTTTTATTAACGATGTTTTTGCATATGACTTGCGCGCCGATGGCATCATTATTGCCACGCCATCGGGGTCAACCGCATATGCTCTGTCGGCGGGCGGGCCCATTGTTGCGCCGAATTTGCGGGCGGTATTATTAACGCCGCTGTGCGCCCACGCCCTGACGCATCGGCCGCTGGCGGTGTCGGCGGCAAAAGTGGATGTGGCGGTGGAAATCACCAAATCACGCGGCGCCAGTTTGCATCTGGACGGGCGGTCTAATGTGCATTTGGAAAAAGGCGACATTGTGCGGGCGCGCCGTCATAGCAAATCATTAAAGATTAATCATCCGCTGTCTTACGATTATTTCAACACCCTGCGGCAAAAATTATCTTGGGGCGGCTGATATGCTGATGCGGTTGGCATTGCGCAATTTTGTTTTGATTGAGGAGGCGCGGATGGATTTTGCCGCCGGTTTTTGCGTGCTTACCGGCGAGACGGGGGCGGGAAAATCTTTGCTGGTGGATGCCTTGTCTTTATTGGTTGGCGGTCGCGGCGGCGGCGTGATTATGCCCGGTGCCGCAACCGCAGAAGTGGAAGCGGTTTTTCAACTCAGGCAAACGCCGACACTTGTGGCTTGGTTGCAGGAAAACGCCTTGTATGACGGCGAGGAACTTATTGCGCGGCGTGTTTTGTCGGCGGGTAAATCGCGCGCTTTTATTAACGGACGGCAAGTGCCGCTGGCGCAAATGGCCGAGGCGGTATCGCAATTAATTGATATTTGCGGACAACATGCCCATTATTCCCTGCAAAAGCCGGCGGCGCAAATGACATTTTTGGATGCTTACGCCGAGGCTGAAGATGACGCCGCCGCCGTGCGCGCCGCTCACGAACAATGGACGGCGGCGGCGGCGGCGCTGGCGCAAAGCATGGCGGCGGCGGAAGCCAACGCGCTGAGGCGGGAAGAATTGACTGAGGACATCGCCGAATTGGACGCGCTCGATTTTTCCAGCGAACGCTGGGAGCGGCAAAACGCGCAATTAACACGCTTGGCGGGCATTGCCGATTTGGTGGCGGCTTGTGCCGAAGCGCAGCGGCGATTGGACGGCGACTCTGGTGCGGAGCAGGCTTTGACGGCGGCGCGGCGGGCAATAACGGCGGCGCGGCGCATCGATGAGGCATTGGGCGAATCGCTGGAGTGTGTGGAGCAGTCGCTTATTGCCTGCCACGAGGCGATGCGGACGTTGTCGCTGTATGCCGGCAATTTGTCCGCTGACCCGCAAGCGGAGGCGGAAGCGGAAGCCTTTGTTGCCGCCGCGCACCGCCTGGCGCGCAAACATCGGCTGGCGGATGCCGCCATGTTGGGCGGTTTGCTAACGGATAAAAAGAGAATGTTGTCGGAGCTGGAAATTGGAGCAAACATTGCCGCAAAACAGCAAGCGGAAAAAAAGTCCCGCGCGGTGTTGACCAAGTCATGCCGCCTATTGAGTGATAAACGCCGCCGCGCGGCGACGGCGTTGGGCAAAACAGTCAATGCCATGCTGCCGCAGTTGGCGATGTTGGAAGCGCGATTGACGGTGAATTTGTCGCCGGTGGATGCCCCTGGTCCGCGCGGGGCGGAGCGGGTGGAGTTTTTGATTAGCACGCGGCGCAATGTGGCGGCGGGCGGATTGGCGGAGGTGGCGTCAGGTGGCGAATTGTCGCGGCTGGGTTTGGCTTTGCAGATCGCGGCGGGGCGCGCGCGTCCCCGTGCGGTGGTGGTTTTTGATGAGGTGGATGGCGGTATTGGCGGGGCTACGGCGGCAGTGGTCGGCAAACTGTTGCACACTTTGGGCGAATCGCGGCAGGTGTTGTGTGTGACGCATTTGGCACAAGTGGCGGCGCGGGCGAATGGTCATTGGCGAGTCCGCGCCATCGACGGTAAAAATGGCCGCAGCGCAACCGTGGATTATTTGTCGCCCGATGAGCGGGAAGAGGAACTTGCGCGCATTGTAAGCGGTGAAATTATTACCGACAAAGCACGCGCCAATGCCGCCGAGTTATTGCGACAGGCGCGACAATAGTTGCGGCAATTAGTTGCAGGTGATTTATTGCTGAGTTAAAGCGCGCTTAGCGGGCGGGGGGTGGTGCAGAATCAAGGTTAATTTTCAGCAAATCCGATAATTTGTGAGGTTTGATGTGGCCAGTGGTGTCGCCGCTGGTGTTGGTTACGGTGATGAAATCGCATTGCTGTTCCAACATTTTCGGCAAAAAGGATTCTAAATAATGGTCTTCATGCACTTTGAATGTTGAGCCGCTGGTGTCATCCTCCTGACTGACTGGCGTCATCAATGTTTTAGCCCGCAAAACCTTGAAACGATTGACATCTTGGACAAATTCCTGCACATAATCATCGGCGGGATGAATGATAATCTCTTCCGGTTTGCCGTCTTGCACCAATTTACCATCTTTAAGAATGCACACCCTATCCCCCAGGCGCAAGGCTTCGTCCAGGTCGTGGGTGATAAACACGATGGTTTTTTGCAACTCGCTTTGCAAGGTTAGCAGCATATCCTGCATGTCTTTGCGAATGAGAGGGTCCAAGGCGCTAAATGCCTCATCCATGAGCAATATGTCGGCATCATTGGCAAGCGCCCGCGCAAGCCCCACCCGCTGCTGCATACCGCCGGATAATTGCTGCGGATAATGCTGCTCGAAACCTGATAAACCCACGCGGTCTAACCACTTTTGCGCCCGCATATGTGCATCTGTGGCATTTATATTTTGGATTTGTAGCCCAAATGAAGCGTTTTCTATAATTGTTTTGTGCGGCAGCAAAGCGAATTTTTGGAATACCATTGCCGTTCGGTTGCGGCGAAATTCCAATAACTGGTGCTTGTTCAGAGACAATACGCCAATGCCGTCTACGGTGATATTGCCGGCGGTGGGGTCAATGAGTCGGTTGATATGGCGAATGAGCGTCGATTTGCCCGAACCCGACAAGCCCATGACAACATGAATGGAGCGTTCGGATATGTGCATGTTGATGTCGTTCAGTCCCAAGATGTGTCCGTGCTTTTCCAGCAGATCCTCTTTGCTAATGCCTTCCTTGACCACGTCGATATATTTTTTGGGGTTTTTGCCAAAAATTTTAAACAACGATTCAATGTGAATATCAGCCATGATGGTCACCGTGTATGTGTTTTTGGATGCGTTTGCCGTAGTTTTGCGATACGCGGTCAAAAATAATGGCCAAAGCGACAATCGCCAGCCCGTTAAACATGCCGAGGGTGAAATATTGATTGGTAATTGCTTTTAGCACCGGCTGCCCCAGCCCTTTAACGCCAATCATGGAGGCGATTACCACCATGGCCAAAGCCATCATAATGGTTTGATTGATGCCGGCAAAAATGGTCGGCAAGGCAAGCGGAAACTGCACGCGGGTTAGTTTTTGCCAGCCGTTGGCGCCAAAAGCGTCCGCCGCTTCCAGCACCTCTTTATCAACCAGCCGAATGCCGAGATTGGTCAGGCGAATCAGCGGCGGAATGGCGTAAATAACCACAGCAATCAGCCCCGGCACCTTGCCGATGCCTAACAGCATGACAATGGGGATAAGATACACAAAAGAGGGCATCGTCTGCATAATGTCCAAGACTGGAGTGACCAGGGATTGGGCGCGATCGGAGCGCGACATGATGATGCCGATCGGGATGCCGAGAGCGATGGCAAGCATAGTGCATACTAAAATAATGCTCACCGTGCGCATGGTGTCTTCCCACATGCCCAGATAACCGATGGCAAGAAAAGCCGCCACTACGCCGATAATGATTTTGTAATTGCGGCTGCCCAAATAGGCTAATCCCGCAAAAATGGCAATGAGTATTGGCCACGGTGCGGAGATGAGCAATCTCTCAAAAAACACTAAAAACTGTAGCAAAGGCTCAAAAAAGTTTTCTATACTTTCACCATATGTGCGCGAAAAAGATTTATAACTAGCGTCAATGGTTTTTTTTAACGCCCGCAACTGATCGACGTGCATTTGCGGAAAGTCTAATAATATATTGGCCATGGCAACAACATCGCCGGGGCACTAAGCCCCGGCGATAAATAGAATTACAGAGAGGCTTTGATCTTGCCCGCTGCTTCAGCAGACACCCAAGTCGACCAAATGGCTTCATTGTTGTTCAAGAAGTGAGATGCCGCTTCTGCGCCATCTGCTTGATTCTCTTCCATCCACTTAAGCCATCCGTTTAAGAAGTCGTTTCTCAGACCGCGCTTGGCGAAATAAGCATATGCTTCTGGCGCTTTGTTTTTTAGGTCGGTTGTTGTGACCGTATACACATCAGAAGGAGACCAAGCGTTGGGCTTGGGATCGGGGCAATCCTCAATGACGGTGCAACTGTCCCATGCCGCCTTGTCGTGCGGGACACCAAAGTCCACTTTGACCATATCAAACTTGCCCAAGAAAGCGGTTGGCGCCCAATAATAGCCAAACCAGCCTTCGCCGCGCTCATATGCTTTGGACAGTGAGCCATCCAAACCTGCGGAAGAACCGGGGTCGCCCAAAACAAAACCCGCTTCATCAAATTTGTTTGCTTTATACAAATTTGTGCTGGTAATTTGGCAATTCCACCCGGCCGGACAACCCATAAACAATCCTTGCGATTTGTCTTCGGGATTGGGGAATAATTCGGGATGTTGTTTAACACCTTCGATGGTGGCCAGTTCGGGGTGCTTGTCCACCATGTAGCGGGGCACCCAAAAACCTTCTTCACCGCCATCTAAAAATGATCTACCGGCATATTCCAGCCGCCCTTCGGCAACGGCTATGTCCAAAGCCGCCTTGAGTGCATTGGTCCACAATTCTGGAGCGACATCGGGCTCGCCTTTTTCGGTCATGGAGGTTCCCGTGGGCATGGTGGCACCAGGAATGAGTTCCACTTCGCAATCGAGTCCGTTTTCCAGAATGTATTTATCCAGATGGGCAAGAAATTCGGCGGATGCCCAATCCATCTCTGCGATAACAACCTTGCCGCAAGCAGCACTGGCTGGTGTGGTAATAAATAACGCACTGACAAGTGCCAGCGCTCCAATAAATGATTTGATACAGTTTTTCATGTTGGTCTCCCAGGTTTGTGATAATTGTTATAGGTATTATACTTATTTACCTTTGATTTGCATAAAAATACAACAAAAAAATAAAAAGTGTTATTTTTCAAAAAATTATATGCAAGTTTAATGCGATTCCAGCAAAATTTTTTATGTTGAACGGATTTTTTATCGCATTTTATGGCATGTTTTTCATATTTCCCGGCGATGTTTGGGCAAAAACCGGAGCGATAAAACAGCCCCAAAAACATTTCATTTTTCCACATTTCCCCCATCTTTCATTTGAGATAATTGTGCTTCCAATTCCGCCACCCGCGCCGCCAAAGTTTCGATCATGTCTTCGCATGAGCCACTTTTACCGTCCACCGCAT
>JBPCWX010000146.1:0-3907 GCA_051009095.1 Gammaproteobacteria bacterium
GAAAATATACCAACCCGACTTGTTCGGCGATCCCGATAATCAAGGCGCCGACCGCGGCGCCGGCTACCGAACCCATACCGCCCACAATCACAACAACCAGAGAGGCAAGCAGATAGCGCACATCCTCGCCGGGAGCGATGGAAAGCGCGGTACTTCCAATCACGCCCGCGAATCCCGCCAAACCAGCACCGATAGCCGACACCATCACGAACACGGCGTGGATATTCACGCCACAAGCCGACAGCATGTTGCGGTCGTCTACCCCCGCGCGCACTATTATTCCCGTGCGCGTACGATTCAGAAACAGCCAAAGCAGAACGCCGATTATAATTGCCGTTTGCAGCACCACCAGACGGAAAATCGGATACTTGATGAAAACAAGCTCTCCGTTTGCCCGCACCGAAGAGATGATGGGAAGCGTTGTTGCCCCAAAAAACCATTCCGGCAGTTCAAACTGATACGTCGTGCCGGTCCAAATGGCGAGCATTAAATCAGCAAGAACGATAGAAATTCCTATGGTCACCAAGGTTTGGCGCAATTCTTGTCCGGCCATATGGCGAAAAACAAAAAATTGCAGCGCGGCGCCGGCGACAGCCATAGAGAAAGCCCCCGCCAAAATTCCCATATACCACCATCCGCTCGCCGTTGCAGCCTCATATCCGATGTAGGCGCCAAGCAAATAGAGAGAGCCGTGCGCCAGATTGACATTGCGCATGAGACCAAACACCAAGGTGAACCCGCTGGCGACAATAAAATAAAGACCGCCAAGTGTGATGCCGTTCAGAACGGCAGTAACAAACACTTTCTTTCGTCCGATTATATCGGTGAGCCACTGCGGCCATAGTCCCCAAAAAATCCAGAGAATAAGCAAGAAAAAAAAGATTCCTAAAAGTGTGTGGTAGTGAAACGCAATCCATCCGCCCGTCTGTGCCGCCCCGGCCGACGGTGGGCTGGATTCGCGATCAGACCGGTTCTCCATAATGTAAACTCTTAAATTTGCGCGTTTGCTCTTCAATTCCTTTTTCGGTAGGTAGCCGTTCCATGCTGGAGGCGCCGAAAAACCCCGAGATGCCGCGAGTATGTTCAAAAATATACTGCACATCTTCCGGTTCCGCGATGGGCCCACCGTGGCAAAGCACCAGTATGTCGGGATTAACGGCGATCGCTGCGTCATACATCGCCTGCACACGTTCCGCCGCTTCGTTTAGAGTCAGTGCCGTGCGCGCTCCAATGGACCCTTTGGTGGTCAATCCCATATGCGGCACCAACACATCAGCGCCGGCGCGGGCCATTCGCTCCGCATCTTCGGGCGTAAAGATATATGGACAAGTCAGCATATCCTGTTCGTGCGCCATGCCAATCATGTCCACTTCCAACCCATAGCCCAAGCCGGTTTCTTCCAGATTCTGCCGAAAAACACCGTCAATCAGACCGACGGTGGGAAAGTTCTGCACGCCGTCAAATCCCATTTTCTTAAGTTTTTTGAGAAACGGAAGCATCAGGCGAAATGGATCCGTGCCGTTTACTCCCGCCAGCACCATCGCGTTGTCGACAACGGGCAATACTTCGTCCGCCATTTCCATGACAATATGGTTGGCATCTCCGTAGGCGAGCAGTCCCGCCAAACTGCCCCGTCCCGCCATACGATAACGCCCGGAGTTATAGATGATGATCAAATCGGCGCCGCCGCGTTCGGCAAACTTAGCGGAAATGCCGGCACCGGCGCCAGCACCGATAACAGGCTTGCCGGCGGCGACCTGGCTTTTCAGGCGCGCCAGCGCTTCACTTCGTGGAATAAAAGGCATCGCCTACTCTCCGCGTCAACGCAAAGAATTCCACGGGGAATCTTCCGCGACATCTTCAATTTCATATCCAATTTCACCAATGCACGGCCCAAGTATTGCCAAAAGTTTCACCTCGGAGTCACCCGCATTAAAAGACGCATGGACGGCTCCGGCGTCAATATAGACCGCATCGCCGGGGTCCAATATCCGTTTTTCGCGTTCAATCCACTGTTCCACTTTTCCTGATACGACAAAAATGACTTCTTCTTGACGCGGATGACGATGAAAATTGTGCCCGTATCCCGGCACCAGGACAACATCCACCACGGTGAGATTGCGGCTTCCCGTGGAAGGGGGATTGCTAAGCCAGGCCAAGGTTCCCCATTCAGGGGCATCGCGTGGCGTTTCTGTTCGCCGGATAAATTTGCTCATGGTTATTTTATGACGATTCCAACATGCGCAGCAAGCGGGTCGACATCGCCGCCGCAAACTCGGGATCATTGATATTGCTGTCCATTTCCACAACCTCCACTTTTGTACTGTCCACGGACTTGCGAAGAGACGTGAAAAGTGCCTCATCCGCCGCCGGCGAATGAAACGGCATGCCGTCCGCATCAATTTGGCTGACGCCGCGAAGCGGAATATATAGCGCGACAGGAGCTGTGCTTTGATTGAGCTTGTGGGCGATAATTTTTCCCAGTTCAGCGCACTCCTCCGGGGTTGTGCGCATCAGGGTGACTTGCGGATTATGGACATGAAGAGTCCGTTGTTTAAACTTTTCGGGGACGGTTTCCACGCCGCCGAAATTTACCATGTCGAGTGCGCCCAAAGACACAACTTGGGGAATTCCGGCATGTGCCGCCGCCTCCAGTCGGTCGGGCCCCGCCGACAAAACACCGCCCGCCAGTTCATCGCACAGTTCAGTGGTCGTGATGTCAGCGACCCCGGCGACAAAGCCGTCTTTAATCAGTGATTCCATGGCCCGGCCGCCGCTGCCGGTGGTGTGGAACACCAGAACTTCGTATCCTGCATCCTCCAATGCTTTACGCGCTTCGGTTACGCAGGGAGTGGTCACACCGAACATGGATGCGGCGATAATTTTTTTGTCTTGACTGTCAGGCAAGGGCTGCTCCACCATGCCGCATATTGCGCCGACTGCGTTGCTGAACACTTTGCGTGATATACGGTTTAGTCCGGCAACATCCACCACTGAGTACATCATTGCAATATCTTTGACACCCACATAGGGTGCCGTATCGCCGGACGCCATAGTGGAGACCATAATTTTGGGTACACCGACCGGCAACGCCCGCATAACCGCGGTGGCGATGGATGTTCCGCCAGAACCACCGAGGCTGATAACACCGTCAAATTTTCCCTCCGCATACGCTTGAATAGCGAGTGCTTGAGCACCGTTTGCCATTGTTGTTAAAGCCGCCCCCCGATCACCTGCATCGCGCAACGCAGACAAAGAAGAACCTCCCGCTTCCGCCACACTCGCGGCGGAAATGTCGGCGGAAATTTGCGGCTCGCCGACGCCGACATCCATCAGCAAAGCGCCATGCCCTCGCGCGACGATCATGTCGCGCACCATGCCAAACTCGGCGGCTTTAGTGTCCAGAGTGCCGACCACCAATATCATCTTTGCGTTCATCATATCCTCTTTCTGTTTCATTTTTGTGAAGATAACACAAAACATTTCATAAACCGCCAAAAATTTGATATTTTTTCGCGCTGGCGCATAACGCCGCTTTTGCCCGTTGCCGAATTCAAGAAGCAAAAAGGACGGCTCCGCGATTGATAGCGAACGAATTTTAGAAAAATCGCTACAATGGCGAAAATCAATAAGAAATATCGCCCGCTCCAATTCTTCCCCCATATTTATTCCATATCTTAAATAAAAAAACCCGGCGTGTTAGCACCAGTAGCATTCAGACCCCCGGGGGGATTACCCTGCAAATTCCATTATGAATCGCAGCAAATAGCAAAAAAAACAAACAACCAATATGAGCGGACGCCGAAAGAATCGCCTTCCGAAAAAGACAATTCCCGCTTGGATTTTTTCCAGAAAGGAGGTGATCCAGCCGCAGGTTCTCCTACGGCTACCTTGTTACGACTTCACC
>JBPCWX010000147.1:0-2370 GCA_051009095.1 Gammaproteobacteria bacterium
GCAAATTATTGAAGAAGGCGGTGATCATTCCTTTATCGGTTTTGCGCGGCACTTAGCGCTAATTGCTGATTGGGCTAAGCAGAAATAAGCCCGCGCGCTAATGATAAAACATCCAGCGGTGTAGCGGCGATACCGCCGCAAGACTCCGCTTGTTGCCAATCGGAAGCGGGCCAATATCCCCAACCCGCCAGAATAAATCGCATCCCCGCCGCTTTTGCCGCCAATGAATCACGCACATCATCGCCTACATAGCAGCAATATCGCGGCTCGGCATCAGTCAAAGCGGCGGCGTGCAAAAGCATGTCAGGAGCAGGTTTGGCATGGGCGCAATCATCCCCTGCCACCAACGCCGGCGTCGGCAAAGACAACTTCTCGGCAATAGGGGCAAAATATTGGCGTGGCTTGTTGGTCGCCACACCCCATTTCCAGTCGGCGGCGGTAATCGCACACAAAGTCTGCCTCATGCCGGCAAAAAGGGCAGTATTAGCATAACCGCTTGCCTCATATAAGGATAAAAAACGGGACTTGGCGGCGGGATAATGCGCATCTGTTTCATGGGTTCCCGCCAATGCCAATAATGCGCGCGCACCACCCGACACCGCCGCTTGTGCGCGCGCCGGGGCAATGGGGGGTTGGTTGTTTTCCGCTTGCCAGCGATGCAGTGCCGCCACCATATCTGGTGCAGTGTGCGCCAAGGTGCCGTCAAAATCAAAAAAAATTGCCCGCCGCAAAATCTTCCTTTCTCGGTCTAAGCCGGCCGTTGTGCCAGCATAAAATAATTCACCGATAAATCGGTGTCATCCAATAAATAGGTGTGACCAAAAAAAGAATAGCGCATCCCCACCACCCGATTCACTGACAAACCGCAATCGGCGCAATAAGAAGCCAACTCTTTGGGCAAGAGAAAATGGGCGTAATCGTGCGTGCCGTGCGGTAATATGCGCAGAATATTTTCCAAGCCAACAATCATTAATGCCCAGGCTTTGGCAGTGCGGCTGATGGTGGAAAAAATGGCCGTCCCGCCGGGTTTCAAAGCCGCCGCTGCGGTCGCCACCACCCGTTCAGGGTGGTCGGTATGCTCCAACATTTCAAAACAAGTGACCAGGTCAAAAGCATTTATTTCTTGCAGCCCTTCGGCATTTTGGCAGCGGTAATCGATGGTGACTCCGGCTTGCTGCGCATGTGTTATCGCCGTCTGAATGGCGCCGGAAGAAGAATCACAGCCAACAACACAGGCGCTTTCCAAAGCCGCAGCCTCGGCAAAAATACCGCCACCGCAGCCAATATCCAATAATGCTTTTTTTTGCAGTTTGCCACCGCCCGCCTCCCGTGCCAAACGCAAACGCAACGGATTGATGTCGTGCAGCAACCGAAAAGCGCCATCCCGCCGCCACCAATCACCGTCATCAAAAATTTCTTGCGCACTGCTCATACATGAATTATACGCCGATATAATTCCCTGCAGATTCCATTATGAATTGCAATACAACATGATGAGATTTTTAAGCCTGCGACACTCTAACAAATTAGCGTGCCATGGCTAATTGGAAGGAGGGGCATGCACCACTATGATTATGCCGTTTTTTTCATCGACGGCACCCAACAATAGCCGTCCGGGTCCAACAAAAAACATTCGCGCAAGCCATGCGGTTTGTCGGCGGTCGATTGCAGCACTTCATAACCACCGTTGCGCGCGCGCGTTTCCGCCACGTCCGGGTCGAGTCCATACAATCGCAATTCGACGCCCGCACCGCGCAAATCGCAGGTCGGTAGCAAAGCCGCCAATGGATGGGCGTGATAAGTTGCATCGACATGCAGTTGATGCAAATGCCCGCGATGTTCCAACAACGCATAAAAATCATCGGCACGCAACACGTGAAAGCCCAGCACTTCGCGCAAAAACGCGGTATTGTCGGCGATGCGGCGCACCAATAAATTAACGCCAAAGCCTTCCAACAACCATCCGACTTGTTCGGCACTTAGTCCTGCGATGGATTGTGGTGTGGCGTTGCTGATATTGACGTTGCCGACGTTGGCAACACTGTCAACATTGCCATTATGGTTTTGATTGCGGCAGTTGTTACGCTTGTTCATCGGCTCGTTTACGGAATAAAATAGGTATTCTACTATGTTTAATGGTGTCATGCAGCCAACGCTAACAAAACACCTCGCCCATTTGGAATACCGATAAAGCGCAAGATTTTCTCTTTCTTCAGGGGAACTTGCTTTATTCTCATCCCCCAACCCTTGCAAATTTAACTGCGAATTGCAAAAAATATTTTTTATGTTTTGATGCTATTTCCTGTTTTTATTATAAAATGATAATGATTATCATTTTCATTAGAAAGGATATACTATGACAAACCGTCT
>JBPCWX010000148.1:0-3998 GCA_051009095.1 Gammaproteobacteria bacterium
GACCAAGTGCTGATGTTTAAGCGTTGTGTCCGCGAGGCCGCAGTGCGACACAACATTGTCGCCACATTCATGGCCAAGCCGGTGGAATCGCAGCCGGGCAGTTCCATGCACATTCACCAAAGCGTTATATCGCGCAGCAGCGGCGACAATCTTTTTGCGGTCGGCGACGGTGTCATGAGCACCATGTTTAAACATTACATCGGCGGCTTGCAAAAATTTTTACCCGACATCACGGCATTGCTTATTCCCAACATTAATTCTTTTCGCCGCATCAACATTCCCTGGCCCACCGCCAACAATCAATGGGGGGTTAACAATCGCACTGTGGGATTGCGCGTGCCGGATCTGGCGGAAGGCGTCTCCATGCGGGTGGAAAACCGCATCAGTGGTTCCGATGCCAATCCCTACATTGCCATTGCCGCCTCTTTGCTGGCGGGGTTTGTCGGGGTCAAGGAAAAGATACAACCAACCAGCATGGTTAACGGCGGCGCGTGGGAACTAAAACGCGGGATCCCGCTAACTTTGGAAGAAGCGCTCGACCGTTTGCAAAATTCCAAGGTGGTGCGCGAGCGGTTAAGTAATCGCTTTGTTGATATTTATGTCGCCTGCAAACGCACCGAGTTGGAAAATTATCGCCACGTGGTAACCGCGTGGGAGCGCAAATTTTTGCTGGATATTTAGCGCCCAAATCTCACCCCCCGCACTTGTGGGGGGGGTGCGAGGTCGTGATAGCGAACTCGCGGGGGGTGTAATAATAAGTAAAGATAAACCACCCCCCGCAAGTGCTAAGGCACTTGCACCCCCCCCTGAAGCGGGGGGTGAAACGGTTTCAATAATGACTATTGGTCGGCAATAACTTCCTGCCGCTGCCGCCCCAGCCCTTCCACTTCCAATTCCATCACATCGCCGACTTTGAGAAATTGCGGCGGATTCATACCCAAACCAACCCCCGGCGGTGTGCCGGTGGCAATCACATCGCCCGCCGCCAGCGTCATCAGCGCGCTCAGATATGACACCAAATAATGCACGCCAAAATTCATCGTCCGCGTGGAACCATCCTGCCGTAAATCGCCATTCACCCATAGCCGCACCGATAAATTTTGCGGCTCGGGTATTTCATCCGCCGTCACCAGCCACGGGCCCAAAGGAGCAAACGTATCACAAGATTTGCCCTTGGTCCATTGTCCGCATCGGTGTTTTTGGAAATAACGCTCACTGACATCATTAACCACACAATAGCCGGCAATGTGTGTCGGCGCATCCGCCATGGAGACATACTTGGCCGTTTTGCCGATAACAATGCCCAATTCCGCCTCCCAATCGGTGTGCGAAGAACCGCGCGGCAATAGGATAGGGTCAAAAGGCCCATTAATCGCCGACGTCGCTTTCATAAAAATAATGGGTTCCTCAGGCAGTTGGGCGCCGGTTTCTTTGGCGTGGTCGGCATAATTTAAGCCGATGCAAATAATCTTACCCACCCCGTCCACGCAAGCGCCTAAACGGGGGACGCCTTCCACCAGCGGCAAAGCGGATATATCAGCCTTTCGCAATGAATCTAAATTTTGCAAGGTCGCCCCGTTTATATCCGCCGCCAATGCCGACAAATCACGCACCGCGCCATTGCCGTCCACCACTCCCGGCTTTTCCGCCCCGCGCACTCCATAACGAACTAATTTCATAATCCCTCCTTATCCTAACCTTATCTTAAAATTGCTAAGCCTATTCCTGCTTATTCACAGACTTAGCGGTATGAATCCGTGCTTGTACCAAGCTGACCACTTCCGCCAGCGGCAACTGCTCGACAGTATCCATCGCACGGTGTTTGTATTCCACCGTGCCCGCCGCCAAACCGCGCTCACCGATGACCAAGCGATGAGGTATGCCCAACAAATCCAGCTCGGCAAACATCACCCCGGGGCGCAAATCGCGCTCATCCAACAACGCATCCACGCCGGCGGCGCGCAATTCCTCATATAATTTTTCCGCCGCCTGTCGCACCTCTTCACTTCGCCCCCAACCCACTGGCGCAATCACCGCCTCGAAGGGCGCAATGGCATCAGGAAAAACAATGCCGCGCGCATCATGCCCCTGTTCTATGGCGGCGGCGGCAATGCGGGTAACGCCAATGCCATAGCAGCCCATCATAATTGGGCGGGTTTCGCCGGCGGCGGTTTCAACCAATGCCGACATCGCCTGAGAGTATTTATCGCCCAACTGAAAAATATGCCCGACCTCAATGCCACGGCATATCGCAAGAGCGCCCGTGCCATCGGGGGCAATATCACCGGCGGCGGCATTACGCAAATCGGCAAACTCTGGCTCCGCACAATCGCGCCCAAAATTAACCCCGACATAATGATAATCATCTTCATTGGCTCCGCAAACAAAATCGGCGGCATTTTGTAAACCATAATCGGCAACCACCGGCAAAGGCATCTGCACCGGTCCCAGTGAACCAAAACCCGCACCAACTAATTGGTGCGCTTCTTGCGGTGGCAGCAAAGCGGCATTACTCCCAACCACCGACAACGCCGCCGCTTTCACCATGTTTAATGTGTGCCCACCCTGCAACAAAAGAGCCGCCGCTCCGCTGTCGCCTTTGACCAGCATTGTTTTGATATTGCGCGCCAGCGGCAAAGCATCATCGCCCATAAATGCCGCCAAAGCGTCAATAGTTTTGACGCCCGGCGTATGAATTTTTTGCAATGTTTGCGCCGGGGCGGGACGCGCACCCGGCGGCGGAGCGCATGGCGCACGCTCCACATTCGCCGCATAACCACCATCGTTATATACAATAGTTTCCTCACCAGAATCCGCCAACACCATAAACTCATGCGAATGCGAACCGCCAATGGAACCAGAATCGGCTTCCACCATATGATAACGCAAACCGATACGGTCAAAAATGCGGCAATAGGCGCGCCGCATAATTTCATAACTGCGCCGCATTCCTGCCGCATCAGCGTCAAAGGAATAGGCGTCTTTCATGACAAACTCACGCGACCGCATCACGCCAAAGCGCGGGCGAATTTCATCACGGAATTTCGTTTGTATCTGATATAAATTAAACGGTAACTGCCGATGACCCGAAACAAATGCACGGACAATATCGGTGACCACTTCTTCATGTGTTGGTCCCATGCAAAAATCGCGCTGATGACGATCGGCAAAGCGCAACAATTCGGGCCCATATGCAAGCCACCGCCCCGATTCTTTCCACAATTCGGCGGGCTGCACGGCGGGCATAAAAATTTCAGCGCCGCCCGCAGCATCCATCTCTTGCCGCACAATATCACCAATTTTGCGCACAACGCGCCACCCTGACGGCAGCCAAGAATATATGCCACTGGCCAGTTTGCGGACAAAGCCCGCCCGCAGCATCAACTGATGGCTTACAATTTCCGCCTCGGCCGGCGTTTCTTTTGCCGTGTTAATAAAAAAAAGACTGGCACGCATAGGTGAATTGTACTTGACTTTGCCGCCAAAATTGCACTCGCTCAGCAACAGATTGAACGCAATTTATCATCAATGCGCCATGGCGGAAAGGCGCGATAGATTTGCCGACTGCTATTTACCGCCCAAACAAAAGGCAATTATCATTATTGCTATGCTCATCCACCCCTCATGGTCGACGCGCTTTCCCGCAACAGCGGCAAACAGCGCAGGTGCATAAAAATGGCAGCCGCGAAATTGCCGACAAAAAGTCCCAGCCATACACCAGGCGCCCCCCCAATCCAAGACAATCGCCAATAGCCAGCAAAAAACAAGCGGGACGACAATCAAACGCAGCGCATTAACCGTTAACAACAAACCATAGCGCGCCGCCGCCAAAAAAACCGAGCCGGCAATATTGAGCAGCACATAGCACGGCCCCGCCACCGCCGCCATCCATAAATAATGACGACCATGCTGCACCACGGCGGCATCATTATTAAATATACTCATCATCCAGCCGCCCAAAATAATTAGCACCCCCGCTCCCACTGCGCTCAATAACC
>JBPCWX010000149.1:0-6778 GCA_051009095.1 Gammaproteobacteria bacterium
CCTATCACCGCCAAACCATACAGTGGTTCTTGGGTGTCAATGGAATGCCCGCCCGCCAATATGACGCCTGCCGCATTGCAGCAATCGCGCCCGCCCGCCAAAATATCCGCCATGTCTGCTGTCGTCAATGATGCCCGCGGGAATGCCGTTAGGGCCAAGGCTAACATCGGCACCGCCCCCATGGCATAAATGTCCGATAGCGCATTGGCGGCGGCAACCCGCCCAAAATGACGCGGATAGTCAATCATCGGGGCAAAAAAATCGGCGGTCGCCACTATGGCGCAATTTTCATCTAACTGCCATACTGCAGCATCATCAGAAGTTTCCGCACCCACCAGCAAATTGGGCGGGGGCGTCATTGGCGATAAAGTGGCGGCAGTGTGAAGCAAGCCATGCAGTTGCTGCGGGGATAGTTTGCAGCCGCAGCCGCCAGTTGCGGCAAGCGTGCTGAGGCGGGTGCGGCCGCCATTGTTGGGCGGGCGGATGGCAAAATCGGGCGGGTTGTCTTTATAATCGGTAGTCATGGATTGCTTGTGGCATGGTTTTGATGAAATTATAGACACACGTTCGCCGAAAGAGTACACTGAAGATTGTATTCCGGGGGCGGTCAATTTGCCGGTGCTGTCGGATGATGAGCGGGCGCTGGTGGGGACAATCTATAAACAATCTCCTTTTGCGGCGCGTCGTCGCGGTGCCGGTTTGCTGGCGGCGAATTTGGCGGCGCATTTGCAAATGCGTTTGGCGGAGCGGCCACCGCAGTGGCGGCCGCTGGTGTATTGCTGGCGCGGTGGTCAGCGCAGCGGAGCAATGGTGGATGTTTTGCGGCGTATCGGGTGGCCGGCGGAACAGTTGACGGGAGGCTATAAATATTATCGCCGCGCCGTGATGGAAGGCTTGGCTGAGATGACACCGTGCAAACGGTGGGTGGTATTGGCGGGCAAAACCGGCGTCGGCAAAACAAGGCTGCTGCAAGCATTGCAAGAATTGGGCGGGGCGGTGCTGGACTTGGAAGCGCTGGCGAATCATCGTGGCTCGGTTTTTGGCGGGCGAGGTGCGCAGCCATCGCAGCGCAAATTTGAGTCCGAATTATTTGCCGCCTTGTGCGCCTTGCCGCCCGACCAGCCCATTTTTATTGAGGCGGAAAGCCGCAAAATAGGCGTTTTGCACATGCCGCAACCGTTATTATCGGCCATGCGTGCCGCACCGCTGATAACAGTGGAAGCCGCGTTATCTGAGCGGGTGGCGCAGATCATTGATGAATATCATGCAATGGGCGAGGATGATGTTTTTGCTTTGGCTATGGCGTCGTTGTCCGCCTACACTGGGCGGCGGCGGTTGGAGCAGTGGCGGCAATGGCAGCAGGAGCAAGCGTGGGAGTCGCTGGTGACCGATTTATTGGTTTCTTTTTATGATGTCGGTTATGCCAAATCGTTGGCGGCAAATTATGATGAAGCGGCAGTTTGCGTGAGGGTGAAGCCGACAGATGCGGATTCTATCCGCGCTACGGCACAATATATTTTGGCACAAAGCGCGGCGGTGTTTGAGAGGATAAAAAATTGAATGGGCAATTTTGTTTTCTTGCCTTTGCTGAATGGTGTGCTTATGCCGCCTGAGTTTTTTGGCGCATCGGGCGATTTTATCGCCGCCCAAGGTTGCCGATAAAATATCAGAGGCAAGCGTTAATCATCCACTGTTAGCCCGTCTTGGTCCAATCGTAAATAGAAGCATGACGGGCGCTTAGTATGGCAGGCGGGGCCAGTTTGTTCGACTTCCGCCAACAGAGCATCGCCATCACAGTCGACGCGCAAGGAACGCCATTTTTGGATACAGCCCGAAGTTTCGCCTTTGCGCCACAGTTTTTGGCGGCGGCGTGAATAATAAACCATGTCGCCCAAACGCAGGGTTTCTTGCAGAGATTCAAGGCTCATCCATGCCAGCATCAAGACCCGACCGCTGACGACACACTGCGTGACGACGGGCAATAAGCCGTTGCCGCTAAAGCGCAAGGCGGACAAAACAGCGGATAAATCGCAATGTTCACCGTGAGCGGCGGTTTCTAATTTTGTGAATAAGTCATTAGTCATGTTGTCTTTTGCCTGTAATTATAATAGAATTCGCTTTTATCCTAAAATAATCAGCCGAGATGGCGGAATTGGTAGACGCGCTAGGTTCAGGCCCTAGTGGGATGAAAATCCTGTGGAGGTTCGAGTCCTCTTCTCGGCACCGATTATTTTTTATAAGGAGACCGCATGACTTTGCAGCAAACCCGCGCTAACATGATTGAGCAGCAAATTCGCACTTGGGAAGTGCTGGATGAAAAAATTCTCGCTTTGTACGAGGAGGTTTGGCGTGAGAATTTTGTCCCCGATAATCTGCGGGATTTGGCGTATAGCGACACCGCTTTGCCGATTGGTCATGGTCAGTATATGTTGGAGCCCAAATTGGAGGCGCGCATGTTGCAGGCATTGGCGCTGCATAAAAATGAAAGCGTTTTGCATGTTGGCACCGGCAGCGGTTTTTTTGCCGCTCTTTTGGGGCATTTGGCGGGGCAAGTGCTGAGTGTGGAAATTATTCCCGATTTGGCGGCTGCGGCGCGTGTGCGTTTGGCCACCGCTGGCCTTGACAATGTGGCAGTTATGGTGGACGATGGCGCTTGCGGGGTGGAGCGTGGGGCGCCATTTGATGCTGTGGTTCTGACCGGCTCCACGCCGATTATTTCGCCCAATTTTGGGGCAATAATTAAAGATGGCGGGCGTTTGCTGGCGGTGGAAGGCGAAGCGCCGGTGATGACACTGCGCTTAGTTTATAAGCGTTCCGCGGATATGTTATTGCGCCGGGATCTATTGGAAACTTGCTTGCCCCCTTTGCAAAATGCCCCGCATCCGCCGTCTTTTCAATTTTAAGATATTGGGCGGGTGGGGCATCATTGCCCGCAAACTTATTGACACAATGATAAGCAATGGCATGGCAAGGAGGCGACTGCTGTTGACTGGCGACGGGCGGGAATTTAGCGCCGCCATGATTTATAAGAAAATTTGCATGATTGTTTATAAAGTGTGATAGCATAGCAAAACATCCCATAAGGGGGTGGTTAGGAGGTAATCATGACAAAACAAAACACAGGCGCATCGCGCCGCAAATTTTTGGCAGGTGCCGGCGCGGCGGGGCTTGCCATGCCTTTTATTGGCAATGCCCGCGCTGCTGCAACCACCGAGTGGAAAGTGCAAACTTCTTGGCCGGGCGGACTTGGTCTGGAGATTTTTAAGAATTGGTGCAATTCCATGGAGGAAAAAACCGGGGGAGAGTTGGCTTTCAAACCCTTTGGGGCAAGAGATGTGGTCGGTGATTTTTCGCTTTATGACGCGGTTAAAAACGGCGTCTTGGAAGCGGCCAATCCTTTCACCATCTATTATCAGCAACAACTGCCGCTGGGCTCGTTTCTGAGTTCCTATCCGCTGGGGCCGCGGCAGCCGCATGAATGGGATGTTTTTTATTATGGCTTGGGCGGGCTGGAGATTGCCCGCAAAGCTTACGCCTCGCTGGGCATGCACTTTGTCGGCATCATCCACCACGGCGCCAATATCATTCATTCCAAAGTGCCGATTAATTCCATTGAGGATTTTAAGGGACGCAAACTGCGCGCGCCCGGCGGCATGGTGGCTAAACTTTTTGAAGCCGCCGGTGCCAAAACCACACTGTTGCCGGGGAGCGATATTTTTCCGGCACTGGAAAAAGGCACGATTGACGCCGCCGATTATGTTGGCCCGGCGATCAATTATGAACTCGGGTTTGCTCAGGTGACAAATTATGTCTCCATGGGACCGCCCGGATTTATGTCTATTTATCAGCCGGTGGACTTGATGGATTTGACCGTTGGTCTGGAGCCGTGGAATGCTTTGTCGCCCAAAATGAAATTATTTGTGGAGGATGAAGTGCATGCCTATTCTGATTTGCACCATGCCGCCATCCAAAAGGCCGACCAAGAGGCATGGCCTAAATTGGAGGCTGCGGGCACGCGGGTCACCCGCCTGTCCGAATCGGATGTGGAAAAATTCACCGCTTTGGCAGTGCCGATTTGGTTTGAGTGGGCTAAAAAATCCCCCGCCGCCGCCGAAGCATTTCAGATCCAACTCGACTACATGATGTCCGGCTCTTTGGGTTATGTGACGCCCCGCATGATAAAGGGTTATTCACTTTAATTCATTGCCCATGACGGCGGCTTTTATTCTTAGCCGCCGTCAACTGCCGCCATGCCCGAAATAACCTTTATTTTGCCGCATTGGGTTTATTGGGGCTGCTTTGTTATTGCCGTTCCCGCTTTTCTGATGTGGTCGGCACGGCGCACCCCAGCACGCGATTTTGCCCTCCGTCCATCTTTGCGGCTGGCCTATTTTTTGTGGCTGGTCGGTGGCTTTACTGGCCTGCACCGCTTGTATCTAAAAAGTTGGTGGGCGGGTGTTTTTATAGCGTTGTTTGTTGCCGTCATTATTTGCAACCAAGAGGCAAGATTGACGCGCAATGCGCATTCCATTGCCCGCAATGATGTGGTCATCGCGCAGTTTGACATTACCCGCGCGCAAGAAAATGAGGATACGCCCGCCGTCATCGCCGCCTTGGAAGAACAGCATGTTGCCAAAGCAAAGCGCGAAAAAGCGCTCGCCGCTAAATTGCAAGACTGGCACGATTACGCCTTGCTGGTCGCCGTTATTATTTTTGTTTTGCTGCTGGTGGATGCGCTCTTGCTACCGCGCGCCTTGCGGCGGGTGCAGCAGAAGCAGAGGGCGCCACCGCCGACTCTGCTGTCGGCAAAAAAGACGGCACCGACAGACGGCGGCGCCTTCACCCGCTGGGTTTCTTGGGGCAACGGCGTGGTGGGCGAGTTTGTTTCTTATTGGACGGTGGTGGCGGTATTTGTTTTTTATTACGAAGTGATTGCCCGCTATATTTTCAATTCTCCCACCATTTGGGCACACGAGAGCATGTATTTGTTATTTGGCATGCAATATATGCTGGCGGGCGGTTTTTGTTTGCGGGAAAACGCGCATGTTCGCGTGGATGTCATTTATTTGCACTTATCGGCACGGGGGCGGGCGATTGCCGATTTATGCACTTCTGTTTTGTTTTTTATTTTTGTGTTGTCTTTGCTGGGGACGGGGTGGATATTTTTTGCCGATTCTTATGCCATTCGCGAGTCGTCTTTTACTGAATGGGCGGTAGCGCATTGGCCGATCAAATTCGCCTTACCCTTGGGCGGGTTTCTCATCGCCCTGCAAGGGGCGGTTTTTGTATTACGCGATATTGCCTTGCTGCGTGAGACCGGGCGAAGCAAGGGGGGCTGACGGTGGGCATTGAGATAGACATTTTCTGGCTGACCATTCTCATGTTTGGCTCTTTGCTGGTGCTGCTGATGTTGGGGCTGCCACTGGCTTTTGTCACTGGTGGTTTGGCGTGCGTGTTCTTATTTGTTTTTGGCAACGCCAATGCGCTCAATATTATTCCTTCGCGTCTGTATCCATTGATGACCGATTATCAACTCACGGCGATACCGATGTTTATTTTTATGGCGTCGATGTTGGAGCGCGCCGGCGTGATCGAAGAATTATTTGATATGGTGTATAAGATGCTGGGTGGTTTGCGCGGCGGTTTGGCGAGTTCCACCGTCATTGCGTCCACCTTGCTGGCGGCGATGTGCGGGGTGATTGGGGCGACCGAAGTGACGATGGGGCTGATTGCGCTGCCGGCCATGATCAAGCGGCGATATGACAGCACCATTGCCTGCGGTTCCATTTTGGCGGGCGGGACGTTGGGGATTTTAATTCCGCCGTCCATTTTGGCGATTTTGTTTGCGGTGGTGGCGCAGCAGTCGGTTGGTGAATTGTTTATCGGCGCGGTTATTCCGGGGCTGATTTTATCGGCTTTATACATCTCCTACATTTCCTTTCGCTGCTGGCTAAATCCTGCTTTGGGTCCTGCCCTGCCGCCAGAAGAGCGGGTGTCGGGGGTGGAAAAATTGCGCTTACTGAAAAATTTGGCGGCGCCCATCGCTTTGGTGTCCTTGGTGCTGGGGATTATTTTTACGGGGGTGGCGACACCAGTGGAGGCGGCGGGGGTGGGGAGTTTTGGCGCCATGGTGGTGTCGGCGATGCACGGTCGGCTGACCTTATCAAACGTTCGCGCGGCGGCGATTTCCACCATGAAAGTGACGGGCATGGTTTTGTGGATTATTTTTGGGGCGACGTTGTTTGTGGGTTTTTATATTTTTAACGATGGGCAGGAGTTTGTCAACCAGACGTTAACGGGTTTTGGTTTGGGCTCATATGGCATTTTATTGTTAATGATGGTGGTCTTGGTGGTTTTGGGGATGTTTTTGGATTGGGTGGGGATTTTATTATTAGCGGTGCCGATTTTTGTGCCTTTGATGAAGACGTTAACTTTTGATGGTTTATTGGGTTTTCCTGGGGTGGCGGCGGATGATTTGACCTTATGGTTTGGCGTGGTGTATATGGTGAACATGCAGATGTCATTTTTGAGTCCGCCATTTGGCTATGCCTTGTTTTATCTAAAGAGCGTGGCGCCGCCGGAGGTTACGATGACGCAAATTTATCGTTCATCGCTACCCTTTTTATTATTGCAGGCGGTGGGTTTGGCGTTGTGCATCATTTTCCCAGAGATTATCCTGTGGCTGCCGCGGCAGGTGTATGGTTGAAGACGCCGCCATTGCCAAAGCGCGCCATAAAAAAATATTTTTGCTGACAAAATGATGATTATTATTTGGGCG
>JBPCWX010000150.1:0-10685 GCA_051009095.1 Gammaproteobacteria bacterium
GATGTCTGCTGTTATGGGGGATAACATCGACATTGTTCAGAAACTGCTGAGTGCCAAAGCGGATACGGATAAAGCCGACAAAGGTAGTATGACGGCATTGATGTTCGCAGTAACACATGGAAATCCCGGCATCATCCAAAAATTGCTGGATGCCAAAGCGGATACGGATAAAGCCGACGAAGATGGCATGACGGCATTAATATTCGCGGTAAAACATAGAAATCTCGACATTATCCAAAAATTGCTGGATGCCAAGGCGGATACGGATAAAGCCGACAAAGATGGTATGACAGCATTAATGTTCACGGTAGGACATGGCCCCGACATTATTCGTAGCCGCAGGGTGGGTAGCATCTCAAGACAGGATGCAAGCCAAACGGAGACGAGTCAAATGAAGGCGGCAGAAATTGCCAAAATGCTTTTGGATGCCAAAGCAAATGCTGACGCAAAAAATCATAAAAACTTTGCCGCCTTGTACTTCGCGGCAGAATCGGGAAATATTTACATGGCAAAGGTGCTGCTTAATGGTGGGGCGAATCCCGATATAAAAGATAACAAAGGGAATACTCCCTTGCACATTGCGGCTGAAAAAGTAAATGACGGCATGGTTAAAACCTTGCTATTTGGGGGCGCAAATTCCATGCCAAAAAATAATATTGGCATTACACCTTTGGATATTGCTCTAAGCAACAAATCCCCACATGTGGAAAGATTGATAGTCATGAATAAAAGTTCTGGCAAGCAATCGCCTGATGATGTGATGGCAAATATTCGCCGCATGATGTCTGAAAATTCTTCCCCGTCCCCTGTTGGGAAATGTGGCAACAAAGACTCGTTTGCCTCAGAGCATGATGCAAAAGAAAAAGCCGATATTATCCATCGCAAAAGAGGTAAAAATCTGCGTCCGTATCAATGCAACCATTGCAATAAGTGGCATTTGACATCTCAGCCTCAAAGATAACCCCCCATGCCACAAAAATTTATCGCCGCCTGTCTGCAAATGAACGCCGTGGACAATGTCGCCGCCAATCTTGCGCGGGCGGGCGAATTGCTGCAACAAGCCGCCGACCAAGGCGCAAAGTTGGCGGCATTGCCGGAATATTTTCCACTCATCGCCGCCGATGAAACACTCAAACTCCGCATCGCCGAAAAAGATAACAGCGGCCCCATTCAAGATTTTTTGGCAAAAGCCGCACAACAACACAGCATCTATTTGGTCGGCGGCGCCCTGCCCATTGACGCCGGCAATGGCCGCGTGTTTTCCGCCTGTCCGCTATACGCCCCCGATGGGCAGCGGCTGGCAAGATATGACAAAATGCACCTCTTTCGCTTTGTCGGGCGGCAGGACAAGGCCGATGAAACCACCACTATCGTCCCCGGTTGTGCGCCGATAGCGGTGGACACCGATTTAGGACGCATTGGCCTTTGCGTCTGCTACGATTTGCGCTTTCCCGAATTATTCCGCGCCATGCAAAAACCCGATATTATTGTGGCACCGTCCGCTTTTACCCGCGAAACCGGGGCGGCGCATTGGGAAATTTTATTGCGCGCCCGCGCTATTGAAAATATCGCTCACCTTTTGGCACCGGCACAAGCAGGCACCCACCCGGGGGGACGCAAAACATTCGGCCACAGCATGATTATTGACAGCTGGGGGCGGGTGCTGGCAAAAGCCAACGGCAACGGCGATGCGGTTATTACCGCTATGATTGACGGCAAAGAGCGCGAAGAACAACGCGCCCGTTTGCCGGCATTACATCACCGTCTATTGCCCTAAACGCCCCCTACTAAACCTGCTGCGGCTATGCTTTTGCCGCAACCGCAGGAGTGGCAAAAAGCGGGTCATCCGCCAGCGATTTATACAACCCCCAAATCATCAGCAGCATGATGATGCTCACCGGCAAAGCGGCGGCAATGGACGCAGTCTGCAATGCTTTCAAACCGCCCGCCGCCAACAACACCGCAGCGACCAAACCTTCGCCCAAGCCCCAAATGATGCGGAATTTTTGCGGCGGATTATCATCGCCCATACTCAACATGGTGGTGATAACCAGCGTTCCCGAATCGGATGACGTGATAAACCACGTCGCCAGCAACAAGGTCGCCAAAGCCGCCATACACCATTTGAGCCACGACACGTCGCTAATGCGGTCAATCGTGCCATACAACGCCTGCGGCAAATCCCAGTTGCGCACCATATCGGCAATCCCCGCAGTGCCAGGACCGCCAGCGGCGTTTAATTCCAGATAAATCGCATTGCCGCCAAACATGCACAACCAAAAGAAAGCGATTGTCGTCGGCACAAACATCACTCCCACCATAAACTCGCGGATAGTCCGTCCGCGCGAAATGCGAGCGATAAACATGCCCACAAACGGCGCCCAGGAAATCCACCAGCCCCAATAAAAGATCGTCCAGCCGCCCTGCCACGCCCGCTCACCCTCGACGTTAAAAGTCTGGAATCCCATGGGAATCGCATTCCATAAATAATCGCCATATGACGTGATAAAAAAGCCCATGAGCCACTGAAAAGGCCCGCCAAACAAAAAGTACGCCAGCAAAACAACTGACAAATAAATATTCCATTCACTGATAATCCGAATGCCGTTGCCCACGCCCGACACTGCCGACAGCGTTGCCACCACCGAAATAATAGCGATAAGAACCATTTGCGTAAACAGCCCAGGATCCACGCCAAATAAATAATTCAGCCCCGTCGCCATTTGTGACACGCCCAAGCCCAAAGACGTCGCCACCCCAAAAACGGTGCCAAAAACCGCCAGCAAATCCACCGCATGACCGATGGGGCCATAAATTTTGTCGCCAATCAGCGGATACAGGGCGGAGCGCATCGTCAGCGGCAATTTACGGCGAAAGCCAAAATATGCCAATGACAAACCCACCACAACATAAATCGCCCAGCCATGAAAGCCCCAATGAAAATAGGTTGTCCGCATGGCGATAATGGCACGCTGCTCACCCATTGCCATCGCTCCCGCGTGGTCGGCAAAAGGATTGTTAGGGTATCCCCAGGCCTCCGCGTTGTCAAAATAAAACATCGGTTCGGCAATGCCAAAAAACAAAATGCCAATCCCGACACCAGCCGAAAAAAGCATGGCAAACCACGAGAAATTACTAAACTCTGGTCGGCTGTCATCATCCCCCAGGCGAATGGCTCCGTAGCGACTAAACATCAAAAAGAAGCAGGCAAAAAACATAATCATCACCGCGGTTATGTAATACCAATTAAGGGTGGTTTCGATCCAGCCACGAATGCTAGCGTACAAACCGCCGGCAAAATCCACATTGAGTGCGGTAAAAGCAACAAAGGCAACAATCATGCCTTTGGAAGCCAAACCCATTCCCTGATGCATACCGGTCCAGAAACCACTACTGGCGCGCAAATTGTTTTTCATCTCAACCTCCATTTTTGCAGACCCTATACAGGACATAGGGACATATTAAAAGTATAGCACAATAAAAATCGGTTTAACTTGTAAAAATTAGCAGTATAAAAAACACTTTAGCAGAAATTCACCTATACATAAAATAACACGGAAACATCACAACAAATGACACAATTCCGCTAATTGTGGGCAATGAATGCCTTGCTGCGACAAATGCTGATAAGTGTTAAGAATATATTCTTTATTACTCCCGCCCAAGCCGCGGGCATGGCGAATAATACGCACTGCCGCCGCTGCCTCCATGGGCGGCGCAAAGCGCGCTCCATCACGGCGCACCACAAAAGCCAATGCCTGCGGCACAAACTTGGCGGCTAAATAGACTCGTACAAAACGCGGATGATAAGCATTGGCAAACATTTCCCGCTCAAACAAATAGCGCATAACGGCAGCTTTGTCAGCGGCGGCGATTTGCAATAACGCCCCGCAACATGAGCCGCCGGCATCTAAACCAAAAACCAACCCTGGTCGTTTTGCGGTGCCGCGGTAATGGATGGAGCGCACTGCCAAGCGGCGGGAATAGCCGTGTAGCCGTGCAGCCCGCAAAGATTTAACCGCAAAATCGGGCTTCCACATCAGCGAGCCGTAGGCAAAAACATGAAGATCTCCGCGCCCGGCGAGGCGCAAGGTATCTTTTAACAATTCCTCATCGATGAGTGGGCGATGTGCGTGCATGGTGTTATTTTGCCATAATGCTGGCGCCTTTACCAGCATTATCCCGCCCGCATTTGTTAGATGATGCGGGCAAAATTAAACTTATGCGGGGTTTTTTAAGATGGCAAAATCCGTCATTTCCCATGCTGATAAGTTGCCGCAAACATCTTTTCACTTAACCATTTCTGAAAAGATGAATCATCGGTATAACGCCGATATAACTCCATATTTTCATCAAACAAACCCGCCATAATATGGCGCAGGGCAGCGTTATATGCTTCCTTCGCATTTTGTTTATCGGAATTTTTTATGGCATTTTGATAAGGTCGATTTTCTTTCAGTTTTGTCGGAATATACTCACGAATTGTTTGGCGTGTTTTGTCAATATCATCCCATCCCAGCTCGCCGTATTCTGCATTAAATTCTGCAATAATGACACTTAGCGCATCCAATTCAGGTTCCGGATTAACACTGTCACCACCTATGGGCATCGGATCTATTTCTTCCTCCTCATCTGACAAAGAGATATTCATTTTCGCCTGCGCTTCGGCGCGATAATTTTCCAAGTCAACCGCATCCAAAATGCCTTGGGAAAAATCATCTTCTTTGGGCGCCGGCAATTTGGGCGTTAATAAATCCAAAAAAATGCGCAATTTTTCCCATGCCTGATAAATATCTGGCAAGATAAGCGATAAAAACATATAAGCGCGCACAAATGTTTTGGCACTGCTCTTAAAGTCCACCTGCCCATCTTCATCCAATTCATTATAAGCGGCCACACATGAATCTAATATTGGCTCGAAAGTCTCTCGCGGCTGCTTTTCCAAAAAAGACCAAACCACATTCTCCACTTGCCCATCTTCATATATTTTATAGTTGTCCAACTTCCTTTTAACATCATGCAATTTATTTGGGTCAGTCTCTCCCGACAAAATAGTCGTCCGATAATACGGCCCAAAAGCTTCGGCCACACTGTCGCTGCTGTTGCAAAAATCCAAAACAAAGGTGTCGTGTTTGCCCGCACAAGCGCGATTTAGCCGCGATAATGTTTGCACCGTGCGAACACCCGACAACGCTTTATCCACATACATGGTATGCAGCAGCGGCTCATCATAACCCGTCTGAAATTTATCAGCGACAATCAAAAAACGATATGGCTCCTCTCGAATTTTCTTGGCAATTTGGTCGCTTGGAAAACCATTCAAACTCGCTTCCGAAACCTGTTGGCCACCATCTTCCCGCTCCCCCGAAAACGCAACAATAGGACGAATCTGGTTGTTATCAGGCAAACAACGGCGAAAAGCATGAAAATAATCAATCGCCAGTTTTACTCCGCTGGTCACCACCATAGCGCGCGCCTTGCCGCCAATTTTTTTATGCCTCAGCACCTGAGAAATAAAATGGTCAACCATAATCTTGGTCTTTTGGTTAATGGCAATATCGCTGGTCTCTGCGTATCGGCGCATTTTTTTGGCCGCTTTTTTGGCGTCAAACACCGGGTCATCTTCCACCGCTTTAATCACATGAAAATATCTGTCCACCGGCGTATAGTTCTTGAGTGGGTCGAGAATAAATCCCTCTGCAATCGCCTGCTTCATAGTATAGGAATGGAAAGGATAAAATTTGCCGTTTTTCTTTGTGCCAAAAAGTTCCAGAGTTTTATTTTTGGGCGTTGCCGTAAAAGCAAAATAACTGGCATTGGTCAGCATCCGGTGCTCTTTAATGATGTTGTGAATCTTATCTTCAAAAGTCTCTTCTTCATCGCCGCCTTGCCCCAGCACTGTATCGACGTGGCCTGTTGCGCGTCCGCCTTGGCTGGAATGCGCCTCATCAATAATAATGGCAAATTTTTTACTGCGCTGACTGCTGGCAATATCATTCAACACAAACGGAAATTTTTGCAAAGTCGTGATAATGATTTTTTTGCCTTCGCGGATAAATTCACCCAATTCACCGGCGCGCGCAGGATGTGCAACCATGGAGCCTATTGGCACCATATGGCGCATCGTGCGAAAAATTTGCTGATCCAAAATTGTGCGGTCGGTTATCACCACCACCGAATCAAAAACCGCCGAATTTTGTTTTTTGAGCCCCACCAGTTGAGATGCCAGCCAAGCGATGGAATTGCTTTTGCCGCTGCCCGCCGAATGTTGAATTAGGTAGCGCTGGCCAGCGCCTTTTTGGGCGGCATCGGCAAGCAGCTGCCACACCGCCTCCAACTGATGATAACGCGGGAATATCTGCTGCTTATTGCCGGCTTCCGTCCCCGCCATTTGCGTGTAATGTTCCAAAATATCCGCCAAACTTTCTTTGCTGAATATTTTTTTCCACAGATAATCGGTGGCAAAACCTTGGGGATTGGGCGGGTTGCCGGCGCCATTATTGAATCCTTGGTTAAAGGGCAAAAACCACGAATCCTTGCCGCACAAATGCGTACACATTTGCACCTCCCGCTCATCCAAGGCAAAATGCACAACACAACGCCCCAAAGCAAACAGCATCTCTCTGGGGTTGCGGTCTTTTTTGTATTGTCGGACGGCATCCGCCGCCGTTTGCTTGGTGAGATTGTTTTTCAATTCCAAAGTGGCCACCGGCAAGCCATTCACAAACAGCACCAGGTCCAAAGCCCGCCCTGTTTCGGCACTGCTATATTTGACCTGCCGCGTTACGCTGAATATATTGGCGCTAAACAATTTTGCCGCTTCATCATTGTCCGGCGTCGGCGCACCATAAAAAACATTAATGCTCTCCTGAATGGGATAATGCTGAACGCCTTTTTGCAAAACATCAGCCACGCCACGCTGCCCAATTTCATCACACAAGCGGTGAAAGAATTTTTTACTTTCTATGCCGTTTTCTGACAATTTAAGAGTCTCCGCAATTTCGGGTTGGGTGGCAGACAAAAACGCCGACAATTTGGCGGTATCGATGGCAGATGCCCGGTCAAAATCCGCCGCCGCTCCTTGTTCATATCCGTTCTCATCCACCAGCCAATTAACAATGGTGGTTTCAAATCCGCGTTCACTAATATCGGTTGGTGTCATTGCCTTTTATTATATCAATAATCGCTATTTTCGACGGCGGGCAATTTTGCGGCGGCCTTTCGCACATCTATTTTGCCGGTAACCACATCGGATATAAGCCGTACGCGATATTCGCGCAACAATTCCATTTCCCGCCGCACCTTCGCAATGACCGCATCAATTTGGGCGGTTGCTTTGTCTAAATGTTCGACGATGGCGGTTTGTTCGGATAAAGGAGGAAAAACAAACCAACAATTCCTCAATATTCTACCCGTTAAATTACCAAGCCCCGTTGTTGTCGTTGACTGAAAAACAAGTTGCTCACGCCCAACTAATGAATTAATACCACGCCATATAAAGCCGGGATTCGTTTTGGAATCCAATCTAATCCTTTGCATAAAATTAGAAAAACCACAATTCAAGCGGGCTTCTTTTGGCCCTACCAATCCTGTTTTCCCTATGTGAGATTTGCTTCCACTAGATTTGGTGATGACTAAATCGCCAACTTTCAGTAGCACTGCCTTTCGCTGGCTTTCTGACAAATTTATTTTTGCTGGATTCGATATGCTCCACCCACCGTTTATTGTTTGCTCTGTGGAGCGCAAAACAATAGTTCCGTTGTCTTCATCAAATTCCCCCCACACGCCGGAATCGTTGTGAATTAGCCGAGTTTTTAATCTTTCCACCACCCAATGTTTTGGCACATCTCCGAGCCATTGTACGCCCGAAGATTTAAGAGGCACATGGGGATTAAGTCCGCGCGTGACGGCTTGCTGAATGGTCGCCGTTTTCAATTCTTCCAAAAGCGCGATTAATTTTTGTTTTGTCCGTAAATGCCGCTGTATCCGTGCTTCCTTCCAATCCAAAAATTTGATGATGGCAGTTTGCTCTTTTGGGGATGGCAATGGAATCCTCAGCATTTTAAATTTTTCCACCGTAAAATGCGCGATTGTTGCTTTGTTGTTAATGGCTTCAAACCAATTCATCATCGAAATATGACTCATCACATATTGTAAAAAATGATTGCTGTTTTCATTTAACGGTCTAACTCGGTGTAGCGCATTTTGGATAATATAACCGCTTATATCCTCTTTTACAATACCACAACGTCCGCCCTCGCCGCCCTCACAAACAAGCATATCGCCAATCTTGATGCCATATTGTTTTAAGTCGCTTGGACTTGCCCACATCTTATCGAATTCGCATGTTTGCACACCAAACCATTTAACATGCTTGGCTTTAAGATATGGCACCTCTTTATCAGTCGACCCAAGAGGCTGATTTTGTAGCATTTTCCCTAATTGAATAGCGTAATGCCTTTTAACAAACACAACCGCCCAATGCTTTGGCACATCACCGAGCCAACTAACACCAGAATTTTGGTATGAAGAATAAGGCGGCAAAATCATGGCGATTATTATTCCCCTAAAATTTTCCGCCGACAATTTCGGCCAACAAACCTTTGCTATCTTTTTCTGCCGCCACAATATCGCGGCGAATTTCTTGCAAAGCCCGCATCTTTTGGGGGCGATAAAAATGGCGATTAAAATTAATTTCATAGCCAATTTTGACCGCATTTTTATCATACCAAGCATCTGGCGCAAAGGGCAAAACCTCTCGCCGCATAAATTCATCAATGCCGCCTTTTGCGGCAAGCGGCACTTGTTCCGTATCCGCCAAATCTCTGTCGGGTTCATATTCCACCACCCGCCTTTTGCCGTTGATGACTTGCCCAAACCGCCCATGCAGTGGTGCGGCGGCGACACCTTTGGGGTGAATGGTGCAAATAAGCGGCGGTGCAGTCATATCCCGCGCCATGGTTCTTTTCATCTGTTGAATTTCTCTGGGTGAATATTCCCTGTCCGCTTCCGCCCCGGCCAAGCGCAAAGGGCGGTTGACCGCCACTTTATAATAGCCAAAATCCTGATTGTTAAAAATTTTGGCATGGGGAGTATTGCGAAAATCCATAAACACCTTGCAAATGCGTGCGATGGCTTCTTCACTGAGATGGGAATTTTTTTTGCCCAAATTTTTGCGCAGCGGTTCCGCCCATTGGGTTGCGTCAATCAGTTGTGTTTTGCCACGCCGCGGGTTGGACTTTTTGTTGGTCAGCACCCAAATATAAGTGGCAATACCGGTGTTATAAAACATATTCAGCGGCAAGGCGATAATCGCCTCTAACCAGTCATTTTCTAAAATACGGCGGCGGATATTGCTTTCACCTTGTCCGGCGTCGCCCGTAAAAAGAGATGAGCCATTGTGAATTTCGGCGATGCGGCTGCCCTCACGGGTGGTTTTCATTTTGGCAAGCATATTCAGCAAAAACATCATTTGCCCGTCATTTGCCCGCGTCATCATGGAATATTCAGGCTCATTTTTATGCTGCACCACAAAACGCGGATCCGCACTTTCGCTATTTAGTCGGCGCAAGTCAGTTTTCCAGTTTTTGCCATATGGCGGATTAGAAAGCATAAAGTCAAATTTTTTGTCGGGGAAGGCATCTTGTGAAAGAGTGGAATTATTTTTAATGTTTTCGGCATTGGTGTCATCGCTGCCCTTGAGCAGCATGTCGGCTTTGGCAATGGCAAAAGTTTCGCCTTGCAGTTCTTGCCCATACAAATGAATGTCCACTTCTTTGTTATGCTCAGCGGCGATTTTTTGGAGTCGCTCTTCGGCCACGGTGAGCATGCCGCCCGTGCCGCAGGCACCGTCATAAATAAGATAGGTGCCTGAGTTAATTTTGCCGGCAATCGGCAAAAACACCAAATCCGCCATCAAATTGACGGCATCGCGAGGGGTAAAGTGTTCGCCGGAGCTTTCATTGTCGGCTTCGTTAAAACGGCGAATTAATTCCTCAAAAATCGTGCCCATGGCATGATTATCCAATGCGGGCAGTTTAACTTTATGGTCTTCACCATATACCGGATGAGGGCTCAGATTGATGTTGGGAGACAAAAACTTTTCAATCAAGACATCAAGAATATCATTTTCACACAGTATATTAATGTTATTGCGAAACTGAAACTTTGCCATAATTTCCTGCACATTGGGGGAGAACCCATCCAAATATTTGACAAAGTTTGTCCTTAGCTGCTGCGGTGTGTTAAATATCCGGCAATCGCTCAGAGTATATGAAGAAGTATTGTAAAAGGCTTGTTGGGCGGCTTTTCTAAGCACCGGGTCTTGCGCGGTGACACCCGCTTCGGTCATCTTTTCTTGGGCAGCAATCACGGCTTTTTGCGTGGGCTCCAAAACAGTGTCAAAACGGCGAATGACGGTCATGGGCAAAATAATATCCCGATATTTGCCGCTCACAAAAACATCTTTTAGTGCTTCATCGGCAATGCTCCAAATAAAATTCACAATGGTGCTGTGGACAGCGCTGTTCATTTTCGTATTATCGCACTTTTTGCCATACCATATCAATAAGCCGCTACCGCCCAAATGAAAATTGTATAATAGCCTTTTTGTCCATTCATAACGCAAACCATGACAGCAGAAGCGGAAAATAATTTTTGCTTGTTGAGCGACAACTCGGTGGTGG
>JBPCWX010000151.1:0-3933 GCA_051009095.1 Gammaproteobacteria bacterium
ATTACTGCTATACTGGCGCGAGCCTAAGCCCGCACCTGCAAGATTGCAGGACGCCGATTTGTTGTCCAAGTCGGCGCCCGCGCATACTGGCTGTTTGTTATTGTTAAAGAACTGTCCGCCTTTGCGGGAAATTGGAATTATACCCCAAAAATTCCCTTTTTTATATTTTTCTTTCTATTTTTACAAAAAATTTGCCATATCATTACAAATACTTTTTTCATAAAAATTCATTCCCCGAAATATTTCATTAGCACTGACTGCCTATTTTCCCTAATTTACAATACGCTATTTATATTTCACCATCTTAACATATAAAATACTGGACGTCAGTCTCATTTATTTTTATAAAGGAAAATTAATTAAAGAACATTCCTCCACTAACATGTATTGTCTGCCCGGTGATGTATTTTGCTGCCGGACTCGCCAAAAAAACCGCCGATGCGGCAATGTCATCCGGAGTGCCTAATTTTGCAATGAGCGGTTTAACGCCATCCGCATGCACCGGTTTGCTTCCCGCCGCCGCGCCGCGCACAGTCGCGATTTCACCCGGTACAATACAATTGACGCGAATTCCATCGCTAGCCAATTCCACTGCCAAAGCACGCGTCAGCCCGCACATTCCGGCTTTTGCAGCAATGACATGAGCGCGCCCGTAGGCGCCAACATGTGCACTGACTCCGCCGATATTAATAATTGCCCCCCCTGATTTTCGCATAAACGGAACAACCGCACGTGCACACAAAAAAGTGCCGTCCAAAATTGTTCCAGTCACTTCACGCCATTCACCCAACGTCATTTTCTCAAAAGGCGTGTTTTTGCGTAACGCTGCGTTGTTAATTAAAATGGACGGCCATCCCAAAGATTGGGCGATGTGTTTGATGGCATGGTTTGCACTTTTTTCATCGCTGATGTCGGCGAGCGCAAACGCGGATTTTATCCCATGCCCCTCCAGCTCAGTGGCTGTATCGATAAGTGCGCCTTTATCAGTTTTTCCGATGATCCCGACATTGGCACCCGTGGCGGCAAATGCAAGCGCAATTGCGCGGCCAATATTTTTCCCGCCGCCGGTCACTAACGCAGTTTTTCCGGCAAACGGCGAACTGTTCATTTAGCAAGCAATGCGATTAGTTCACGCATGTCGGATATTTTTTCCAAATTGCGCACCGCCACAATAATTTTCTCGGCACGCTCTTTGTCAAACTTGGCGAATTCCACGCAACCGCGAAATTTATCGGCAACTTCATCATAACTCATCGGGTTTACCGGACTGCCTTTGCCAAAATCAGCACGCCCTGAAAGAATTCTTCCATCGTTGAGGACAATCTCTAAAATCGTTGTCATCTTGTCATAACCTGCCGCCTCCGCCTCCGGGTGCACGGAAAATTTGACACGCTTGAGCATTTTGCGCACCTCATCGCGAGCCAGGATTTCATTGGTAAATTCCGGCAAGTTAGCGCGTTTTTCTGTCAGTAAAATTGCCAGACAAAACTCCATGCTGAATTTCGCTTGAAGCTCATTGTGCGGATCATGGTGAATCAGTGCATTTAACATATTATGATTGGTGCCAACCCGCACTTCACGAACGTCATCGGCACGAATGTTGTGCTCATTTATCATTTCCAGCATTTTGGTCATTCCGGGATGTGTCAACGAGCCGGACGGATGCGGCTTGATAGAAATGCCCGGAAATTGAAAAGTCCACGGATTGCCAAGCTTGCCGTCAATTGCATCCAAATCATAGCCACCGCCGTGCGCTTGAAAAAATCCGCGGGGGCTTTCCAAAATATTCGCCGCTGCCGTCCATCCTTCTTCGGCAAATTCAGCGGCGACAACCCCGCTTTCACAAGCACGTCCGGCATGAAAAGGTTTTGTCATGGTGCCGAAATTTTCGCGCAACCCCGCGCTTTGGCTACCGGCCATAGCCATAGCGCGCGCCATGGCATTTTCGTCTAAATTTTGCAATTTGCCGGCGGCAGCGGCGGCGGCAAAAGTTCCACACGTTCCGGTGGAATGAAAACCATGCTGATAATGACGCGGCGAAATCGCCTCAGCGATTTTGGATTCTATTTCCACGCCGATGTGATAGGCAAGTAAAAACGCCTCCCCGTCCACACCAATTTTTTCGGCAACCGCCAAGGCTGGCGGCAGTGCTGGTGCCGTCGGGTGCGTCAACAGCCCATACACGCGGTCTTTGCCCACGGCCAACTGCGTATCATCATAATCATCAGCGTGAATGGCCACACCATTGGCAAAAGCGGCAAAGCGTGGCGCAGTTTTCAAGTTTGAACCGATAACAGTTGCCGTTTCTTTACATGCCAGGGCGCGCAAATGTTTTTCCACAATTTTTCCGGAAACCGCCGCTGAACCGGCAATGGCAAGACCAAACCCGTCCAATATAGATTTTTTCGCGAGTTCCCGGACTTCTTCGGGAACCTCCCTGTACTGCGCACCTGCGGCAAAAGCGGCAACACGCACAGTTAACCCTTCGCCTTTTTGCGATGATAGGTCAGGAGTAAAATTTTGGGGAGCGTTCACGGATTTTCCTTTCTTGTTTGATATTTGGTATATTGCATGCGGAATAAATTTACCAATGGCGTGAAAAAAATTCCCGTTACTGCCAGCGTGAAAAATAAAAGCGCTATAGGCCGTTCCAGAAAACCAGTGACGTTGTGGTCAAAAATAATCATGGACTGGGCCAGAGAGTTTTCCAAAAGCCCTCCCAGCACCAGCCCCATCACAATCGGTGCCGGTGAAAATCCGTGTCGCCGTAAAATAAAGCCGGCAACGCCCGCAATCATCATAATCCAAACATCAGCCATGGAATGGTTTAATCCATAAGCGCCGACCAGGCAAAGCGCAAACACCGCGGGCCATAAAAATTGCCGCGGAATCAGCGATATGCGCGAAAATAATTTTGCCCCCGCCAGCCCGAAAAACAAAAACGCAATGTTAGCAAGCAACATGGCGGCAAAAATGACATACAACAATTCGGGCTGCTCTTCAAAAAGATATGGCCCCGGGCGTAAGCCATGAATTTGCAATCCTCCTAAAATCACCGCCGCCGTCGCCGAGCCTGGAATTCCTAAAGCCAACGTTGGCACCATTGCTCCGCCAGTTGCCGCATTGTTTGCCGCTTCCGGCCCGGCAACGCCTTCAATTTCACCTTTGCCGAAATTATCCTTGTGCTTGGACCATCGGCGCGCTTCATTGTAGCCAATCATGGCCGCCATGGTACTGCCTTCAGCCGGTAGCACGCCGACAAACGTGCCTATGCCGCATGAGCGCAAAATAGTCGCGCGCACACGCCGAAAATCGGAAAGTGACGGCAATTTCATTGCCGATACATTAGCGCGATTAAAATCGGCGTTTGGCGCACGCGCTTGTTCATAAATCTCAGCCATCGCAAATAATCCGATCAGCACCGGAATAAAATGAATCCCCTCATAAAGATGGGGATTGTTAAAAGTAAAGCGTTCCACGCCTGTTGTTAAATCCACGCCGACGGTAGCAATTAAAACGCCCAAGGCGCCACCAGCGAGATTTTTTACCGCCGATTTCCCGCTGATAGAAGCAAGCATTGACAAACCGAACACTGCAAGCGAAAAATATTCTGGCGGGCCGAAAGAATAGGCAACATGCGCTAACGCAGGAGCGGCCACAATCAGCGCTATTAAACTAAAAATCCCCCCCGATGCGCTGGCAACCGCCGCCATGCCCAAGGCTCTGCCTGCTTCGCCGTTTTTTGCCATCGGATAGCCATCAAACGCCGTGGCTGCCGCTGGCGGTGCGCCCGGCGCATTAATTAAAATCGCCGTAATGGAGCCGCCAAAAGTGCCGGCGCAATACAAGGCGGATAAAACGGCAATGGCTTCCAGCGGTGCCATATAAATTGTAAACGGCAACAAAAGCGCTGTCGCCATGCTGGAACTAAGC
>JBPCWX010000152.1:0-1195 GCA_051009095.1 Gammaproteobacteria bacterium
TAAACCGCCGCCGCGCAGAGTGGGCGGATTGCGGCATTCGCTCGGTCAAATTATTTGGTGATGCCGAAGCCCCCGGCCCCATTGCCTGGGCAACCTATGCCGGCCATCGCTATGCGCGCGAATTGGATGCCCCAGAGATTGGCGACGCACCACCATTCAAGCGGGAAATTACCATGCTGTCGGTGGATTAATGCCACAATATCACGCGCCATTAATCTAATCTCATCATTGCTGTTATTACGCTATAATCATTATTTTTCGCCGTGTTAAAAGGAACTCGACCAATGACCCACCAAACTGCATTTGCCATCGCCTTTATGCTCCAAGCAAGCGAAAGATGACAGATACCGCCATCCGCGACAAAATACAAGACGCGCTGAATCAATGCGGCAATAGCGGGGATTTTGTCGCCGCCGCCGGCGATTTGCTAAAAGCGTTGGAATATGAAAGCGACCGAAGGCTTGACGGCAATGGCGACGCCCGTCAATTTATCGCCACTTTTCGCGCCCCCCATAAAAACACCCACAGCGAAAAACGCTTTGTGGATGCCGTGGCCTCCGTCCGCATTGTCTTTCAATTCGCCGAAAGCGAAATATCCCGCAATTTATTCGCCGGCAAAAAGTTCGACCAAGGCAAGATTAAAAGTTTTTTATTTTTTGCCGTCATTCTCCGCGGTGAAAAATATGGCCGCCATCAATACGCCGAATTTACCCGCGAGATTAACAAACGATTTGCCATGCCCGCCGTGGTTTTGTTTTTGTGTCGGCGCAATGATACGGCGCGCCTGACCCTTGCTTTTGCCGGCCGCCGCCCAAGCATCATGGACAGCAGCCGACAAGTGCTGCAAAAAATATCGCTGCTGCGTGAAATAAAATGCGATAAAACCCATCAGGGACATTTGCGGATTTTGGAACAACTCACTTTTAGCCGCCGTCTGCAATGGATGACGGACAACAAACTTGAGGAAAACTTTGACGGCTTGCTCGCCGCCTGGCTGGATGAATTGGATGCCGAAGCACTCAACAAACGCTTTTATAAAGATTTGCTTAAATGGTTTATCGCCACCGTGCAAACTATCAAAATCCCCGCCACCGGCAAAAACCCGCCCGGTAAAGAAGAGTTTGTTATTCGCCTCATCAACCGCGTTTTATTCATCTGGTTTCTCAAACAAAAAGGGCTGGTTGAGCCCGAACTT
>JBPCWX010000153.1:0-7748 GCA_051009095.1 Gammaproteobacteria bacterium
GAAGCAAAAAAATCAGGGCTTTTTGTGTTGCGCCTCAAAAACAAATCCTTACTGGTCAGCAATGTCGAGGGCGCCAAACCGATTGGCTGACCGATGAAAAAAGGCGAATGGTATCGCGCGCGGGCAAATAGGGTGATACTTTGCCCGGCATCATCCAATCTCTTGGCAGTGGATAAATAGGGTTAAAAGGTTGACTTGATGGGGAAAAATCGCTATAATGGTTGGTAATAAATCAAACCACCTGTCGTTTTGCCGGCGGGAGCCCTAGAATCCTTGCGACGCTAGGGCATTTTTTTATCCGCAAAGAATGGGACTTTATGATGTCCGTGGTACAAACTAAAAAACTGAAAATTCGTATTTATGTCGATGCACTCAATTTTTATTATGGTATTGCCAAACCTTACGGATTTAAGTGGGTGGACATAAAAGGGTTGTTTTGTGAGTTGCTGCAGCCGATAGCGCCAAACTTGGAGATTGAGAAAATATTCCTTTTTACCGCCATTGTCCAAGGCACGGCGGCGAATCGTCAAAAAATATATGTGAATGCGTTGCGGGCGCATTATGGCGATGGTCTGGAAGTGGTGACCGGGTATATGACGCGCACCCAAAAAAAGGGAAAAATTCTGGGGGCGAATACTGATGAAATAGTGACCGTGCAAGTATATGAGGAAAAAGAAACGGATGTTAATATTGCCTGCCAGATAGTGGAAGATGCCTACACTCGCCAAGAATTTGATATTTCATGTCTTGTTTCCAATGATAGCGATATTGCCCGCGCGCTGATGATTAAGAAACGATTGAAACAAAGAGTTCTGCTCATTTGTCCGAGGACAAAAGACAGCAAAACGTCAATTTCCAATAGCCTTAAGCGATGGGTGAATAAAAAAGACCGCATAGGTTTTATTGACCAAAATCAATTAATAAAATATCGTTTGCCGGATCCGATTGGCAAGTGGCATTCGCCCAAGATGAGCGGATGGTGATGATCTTGTCATATCCGTAATGCGGTTGATATAAAATCCGCAAATGATGAAAAAAGGCGAATGGTATCGCGCGCGGGCACCGTTGCGGCTGAGCTTTGGCGGCGGCGGCACCGAGATTGAGCCCTATCTGAGCGCCCACGGCGGGGTTATTTTGAACACCACCATCAACCGTTATGTGTATGCGACCATGACGCTAACAAATGATGAAGTCATTTTTGAATCCGTTGACCGCAATATCACGGAAAAATTATCGCCGGCATCTTATTATCCGCCCCAAGAAGGTGCGCTGTCATTGCATCGGGCGGCGTATAACCATATGGTGGCGGCGCACCACGGCGGAAAACCATTGCCCTTGCATTTATGCACCTACAGCGATGCGCCGGTCGGTTCTGGTTTGGGGTCTTCTTCCACGCTCATGGTGGCGGTAGTGCGCTGCTTTGATGAGGCTTTGGGACTGGCGCTGGGAGAATATGATTTGGCATCATTGGCGCACAAAATAGAGCGGCGCGATCTGGGCTTGTCGGGAGGATATCAAGACCATTATGCGGCGGCTTTTGGCGGCTTTAATTTTATGGAATTTCGCACCGATGGCACGGTGATTGTGAATCCTTTGCGGATTCGTTTTTCCATTTTGGCGGAATTGGAATATGCCATGATGTTGTTTTTTACCGGGATTAGCCGTGATTCATCATCTATTATTGATGTCCAAAGCAGTGCGCTGACAAGCGACCCCCAAGTGCTCGCGGCGGCACATAAAATTAAGGCCTTGGCCTTTGAGATGAAAGATTATTTGCTGGTTGGCGATATTAAAAAACTGGCGCTGACGCTGCACGAAAGTTGGCTGGCTAAACGCAGCACCGCGGCGGCGGTTTCCAATGATGATATTGACGATGTTTATGGCAAAGCGCGCGCCGCCGGCGTGTGGGGCGGCAAAGTGTCGGGGGCGGGCGGCGGCGGATTTATGATGCTCATCACCGACCCGGCGCGGCGCGCGGCGGTGTTGCAGGCTTTGCCAAATGCGGGCGCGGCGGTGAGTTCCTGCACTTTTACGGACGAAGGCGCAAATGCGTGGCGCACCAAAAAATAGCAGTAATGCTTGCGCGACAGAGTCATTGGCGGTAGTGTATAATTTGCTGTTATGAAAGCGGTAATATTAGCGGGCGGCTTGGGGTCGCGGCTGAGCGAAGAAACCATATCTCGCCCTAAGCCCATGGTGGAGGTTGGCGGACGGCCGATTTTGTGGCATATTATGAAGATGTACGCCGTTGGCGGGGTGAGCGATTTTGTCATTTGCTGCGGCTATAAAGGCTATGTGATTAAGGAATATTTCAGCAATTATTTTTTACATTTGTCCGATGTGACCTTTGACATGCGTGACAATTCCATGCAAGTGCATCAGCGGTATGCCGAAAACTGGCGCGTAACCCTCGTCAATACCGGCGAACACAGCATGACCGGCGGACGGCTGGCACAGGTGTATGACTATCTGCAGGATGAAGAATGCTTCCATTTTACCTATGGCGATGGCGTTAGTGACGTCAATATCGCGGCATTGACGGAATTTCACCGACAGCACGGTAAATTGGCGACGCTGACGGCAGTGCGTCCGCCGGGACGCTATGGCGCACTCAATATGCAGGGCGACCGCGTAATCCGCTTTGAAGAAAAACCGGCGGGAGACGGTGGTTATGTAAACGGCGGCTTTTTTGTTTTATCGCCGCAAGTGATCCCGCGCTACCTAGGCGACGGTGATGCTTGCGTGTGGGAGCAGGAGCCGTTGTGCGGATTGGCGGCGGACGGCGAACTCAGGGCGCGGCTGCATGAAGGGTTTTGGCGGCCGATGGACACCTTGCGCGATAAAACAGAGTTGGAAAGTTTGTGGACAAAAGGCAGTGCGCCGTGGAAGACATGGTAGCCCCGCCGATCTTGGCTTTGGTCGCCCCCTGCTATAACGAAGAGGCAATTATCAGTGATAGCGTGGGCATTCTTAGCAACAAAATGGCGGAATGGAAAGCGGCCGGGCTGATCGATAAAAAAAGTTTTTGCTGTTTGGTTGATGACGGCAGCACCGATGACACCTGGCGGCTGCTCACCCTCGAAGCTGGGGTGCATTGCCATTGCGTCAAATTAGCGCACAATGTGGGGCATCAAAAAGCGCTTTTTGCCGGCATGATGTATGTGGCCGACCGCGTGGACTGCTGTGTTTCTTTGGATGTCGATCTGCAAGATGATGTGGAGGTTATCCCCGACATGCTGAGGCATTATGCACAAGGGGCGCAAGTGGTGTATGGCGTGCGCAATAATCGCGATACGGACACGTGGGCGAAGCGTTTTTTTGCCTTGTGTTTTTATCGGGTGGCGCAGATTTTGGGCGTGGGTGGCATTTATAATCATGCCGATTTTCGTTTGCTGGACAAAAACACCTTGCACATTTTACAGCAGCATCGCGAGCAGCACTTATATTTGCGGGCGTTGATTCCTTCACTGAAACTGCCTTCGGCAAAGGTGTATTATGCGCGACAGGCACGCACCGCCGGCGAGACAAAATACACCATCGGCAAATTGCTGGGATTGGCGCTAAACGGCATTACCTCATTCAGCATCGTACCGTTGCGGTTTATCACCGTCATTGGTTTTTTGATGTCGACGCTGTCATTGGTGGTGATGATTAAAATTGCCTGGGATCGTTTTTTTGGCGGGGGTGAATTGACTTTGGGCTGGGCTTCCTTGATTGTGTCGCTATATTTTATCGGCGGATTGATTATGCTGTCCTTGGGGGTGATAGGTGAATATATCGGCAAAATATATATTGAAAGCAAAAGGCGGCCGATGTATGTGATCGAGAAAGAGATTGGCGGGAATAACTGATTTTGGCGGGCTGAGATGGCGACAAACACAGAACTTTTTGCACATAGTCAACGGGTGATCCCGGGCGGAGTAAATTCCCCGGTGCGCGCTTTTCATGGTGTTGGTGGGGAACCGCTATTTTTTGCGCGGGGCGAAGGGGCGCGGCTGTTTGATGTGGAGGGGCGCGAGTTTATTGATTATGTGTGTTCATGGGGAGCATTGATTGTGGGTCATGCTTGCCCTGAAGTGGTGGCGGCGGTGACCGCGGCGGCACAACGCGGTTTGGGTTTTGGCGCGCCGAGCGAAATTGAATATGAATTTGCCGCAGCCATATGCGGGGCGATTCCTTCCATGGACATGGTGCGGGCGGTTAATTCTGGCACCGAGGCGACGATGAGCGCGATTCGCGTGGCGCGCGGACATACCGGGCGCGATGTGCTGATTAAATTTGCCGGCTGCTATCATGGCCACGCCGATGCGCTGTTGGCGGCCGCCGGCTCTGGCGTGCTAACGCAAGGATTGTCCTCGTCGCGTGGTGTTCCCGCTGCTGCTGTTGCCGATACGGTGGTATTGCCATATAACAATGCGCAGGCGGTTGTTGACGCTTTTCTGCGCTATGGCGAGCGTCTTGCCGCCGTTATTGTCGAGCCCATTGCCGGCAATATGAATATGATCCGCGGCAGCGAAGAATTTTTGCATACCTTGCGCGAGCAATGCGATAAATACGGCGCAATTTTAATTTTTGACGAAGTGATGAGCGGCTTTCGCGTGGCGGCCGGCGGGGCGCAGCAATTACTCAACATTCGCCCCGATATGACGTGTTTGGGCAAGGTGGTGGGCGGTGGTTTGGGGGTTGCGGCTTTTGGCGGTCGGCGAGATATTATGCAAAATCTGGCGCCGCTGGGCGAGGTATATCAGGCCGGCACACTGGCCGGCAATCCGGTGGCATTGGCGGCCGGCTTGGCAACACTCAACCTTGTTCAGCAAGACGGTTTTTATCAGGGCTTAGACAACCGTGCCGCCAAACTTAGCGCCGGTCTTATTGCCGCCGCAGATGACCATGGCATTGCCTTTTGTGCCGATTATGTGGGCGGTATGTGGGGCATGTATTTTTGCCCTGCCCTGCCGACGTCATTGGCACCAGTGCAAACTGCCGATGTCGCAATGTTTTGCCGATTTTTTCATGCCATGTTAGCGCGCGGTGTATACTTTGCACCGTCCGCTTTTGAGGCTGGTTTTATCGGCAGTGCGCACACCGAAGTGGATATTCGACACACAGTAGCGGCGGCTCATGCTGCATTTGCTGATATTGCTCAGACAAGAGAAAAGGAAAAATGATGAACAGTATTTTAGTTACCGGCGGTTGTGGTTTTATCGGCGCAAATTTTATCCGCCATTGGATAAATGCTTATCCCGCTACGCGCGTGATTAATGTGGATTTACTAACCTATGCCGGCAATCCCGCTAATCTTGCGGATCTTGCCGCACTGCCCAATTATGCTTTTATCCACGCCGATATTGCTGATGCTGAGGCGATGGCTAAGGTTTTGGCGGAATATGCGCCGGACGCCATTGTTAATTTTGCCGCCGAATCTCACAACAGCCGCGCCATTAATGACCCGGGGGCGTTTTTTCGCACTAATGTATTGGGCACGCAAGTATTATTGGAAGCGGCGCGACAGGCTAAAACCCCGCGATTTCACCACATCTCCACGTGCGAAGTGTTTGGTGATTTGGCTTTGGAAGAAGAAGATAAGTTTCGCGAAGATTATCCCTATCGCCCGCGCACTCCTTACAATGCCTCCAAGGCTGCGGCTGACCACGCGGTCCGCGCGTACTGGCACACCTATCAATTACCGATAACCATTTCCATTTGCGCCAACAATTATGGCCCCTATCAATTCCCCGAGAAACTTATTCCGCATTTTGCCACGCGGCTGATGCGCGGCGACAAGATGCCACTGTATCAAAGCAGCCGCAACCGCCGCGAATGGCTGCATGTGCAAGACCATTGTCGCGCCATCGAGCGTGTTTTGCTGGATGGCGCTATCGGTGAAACTTATAACGTCGGCAGCGAAATCGAAATGGACATTGAAGAAGTTGCCGATAGATTATTGGCTATTTTTAATTTAGATGATTCGCACAAGATGTATGTTCCCGACCGCCCCAGTCACGACCGCCGCTATTTATTGGATGCCGCCAAAATTCGCCGCGACTTAGGCTGGGAAGCGGAGATTAATTTAGAGAAGGGTTTTGCCGATACTGTGGCCTGGTATCGCGACAACGAATCGTGGTGGGCGCCCTTAGTGGAGCAGGAAACGGTGAATGAAAGCGGGTGGCAAAAATGATGCGGCGCGGTATCTTACGGGCCGGCGTCACCGGCGTTTTTGTGTATAATGGTGCGTGTTGGCATTGGCCGTATTCCAGTCCAGCCAAGGCGGCAATGCCGTGGCAAAACAGGTGACACTATGCAAAAAGTTTTTATTTATTGGGACAACTCAAACATTTATCACGAAGCTCAGCGGCTTACCCGCGAACTCGACCCATCGGCGGGGGCGTTTCATCGGGTGCGCATTCACTTTGAAAATCTGTATGAACTCGCGCGCGCCGAACGCGACGTGGAGATGGCGTTTGCCGCCGGCTCGGTGCCGCCGAAAATGCAGCAGTTATGGAACCGCATGGAAAATCAAGGGATGAAAGTTAAACTGTACGACCGCCGTGCGCGCGAGTACAGCGAACAAGAAATGCCCGACATTATTTTGCAAAAACAAATGCTCGAAGATGCGCTTGACTACAACGGCGTTCCCGGCATTGTGGTGCTGCTGACCGGTGACGGCGCCGGTTATTACGAAGGCTCGGGCTTTCACCGCACGCTTGAACGCATGCACAAGCGCGATTGGCAAGTGGAAATTCTGTCGTGGCGACATGCTTGCAATAGGCGTATGCGCGAATGGGCGGAGGCCAACGGCAAATTTATTGCGCTGGATGATTTTTATTATTCGCTTACCTTTACCAACCCGTCCGGTGAAGGATATGAATTTGCCCGCGCCCGCGATGCCGAGCCAATCGACCTAAGCAAACGCGACCGTTTTTAATCATGTGCAGGTGGCAAAAATGATGCGGCGGGGTATCTTACTGGCAGGGGGGGCAAATACGCGCCTTTATCCGGCAACGCTGGCAACGCCCAAATCTTTGCTGCCAGTGTATGACAAGCCATTGATTTATTATTCTCTGGCGACCTTGATGCTTGCGGGTATCCGCGAGGTTTTGGTCATCACCACCCCGGCGGCGCAAGCGGCGCACCAGCGGCTGCTGGGGGACGGTGCGCGCTGGGGCATGACTTTTGCTTATCAGGAACAGCAGGAGCCGCGCGGCATTGCTGACGCTTTTATTTTGGGAGCGGATTTTATCGGCGGCGCGCCGTGCGCGCTGGCATTGGGCGACAATATTTTTTATGGCGGCGGTTTATCGGCTGTTTTGCAAGATGCCGCAGCCCAAACACGCGGGGCGACAGTGTTTGCATATTCGGTGCCGAACCCGCGCAGTTTTGGTGTGGCGGAGTTTGACGCAGAAGGCAAGGTTTTGTCTTTGGAAGAAAAACCGACAGAGCCAAAATCATCATTTGCCGTTATCGGGTGTTATTTTTATGATGAACAAGTGTGTGATATGGCGGCAGGTTTGCAACCGTCAGCGCGTGGTGAATTGGAAATTACCGACTTAAACCGTCGGTATTTAGAGCGCGGCGACCTGCGTGCGCAAACGCTGGGGCGTGGCATGGCATGGTTTGACACCGGCACGCCGGACAGTTTGTCGGCGGCTTCCGACTTTGTGCGGGTGATCCAGCGGCAGCAAAATCTTATGATTGCAAGCCCCGAAGAAATTGCTTGGCGTCATGGCTGGATTGATGATGAACAATTA
>JBPCWX010000154.1:0-8211 GCA_051009095.1 Gammaproteobacteria bacterium
TAAATTATGGTTTAAATGCAATAGTGAATGATTATTTTTGCTATAATACTGAGACAATGTCAAAACCGGAGAATGAAAATGAGTAATAGCAACTATCCACGCTTGGCGACAATACGCCGTATTCCTGCTGAGGAAAAGAAGCCGGGAACACAGGCACCATATTTGATGACGGATGAGGAGATTGTGGAAATGGGGGGAAACCTGGAAATACTTGCCCGCATCCGCGCAGCGGTGAATAGCATCTGCCCAGACCGTCATAAATGGCTGATTAAGAAATACGGGAAGTTTAATGCCCCCGACCGGTAATAGGGTATTCATTAACGTTCCTTTTGACGATGAATATGCGCCTTTGTTGCGGGCCTTGCTGTTTGCCATAAAAGGGTGCGGCTTTTTTCCTTGTTGCGCCCTGGACAAAATAGGAGGAGGTGAGACCCGTATCGATAAAATATGCGGCATGATCGAACAGACGCCGTTGTCTATTCACGACCTTAGCCGTGCCGGTATTGATGAAAAAACCGGCTATCCAAGATTTAATATGCCCTTTGAACTCGGTATTAGCATGGGTTATCGCTATCTTGACCCAGCAAAAAGGGATTGTTTGATTTTTGATAAATCACCCCATAGACATCATAAATTTATTTCGGACTTGGCCGGCAATAATATTGAGGCACATCATAATAATGAGAAAAAAATGATTTTTGCGGTGCGTCATTTTTTGTGGCAATATGCCAACTCAGAGCCAATGTCAGGGGAAGATTTATATAAGGACTATAATAAGTTTGATAAAAAATTATCCTCCATGTGTAAAAAGGCGAATTTAAAGAAAGAAAAATTGGATTTTTTGATGCTGTCCAAATTTATACAATCTTGGTGGGAGCCACCTCTTAGCGTCCCAATAAAACCTGTAAAACAAAATAAGTGCCAAAATAACTCAGCAGCAAAAATATAAAACCCGTGGCCAACCACGTTTGTGCCGCATGACCGCGCCAACCTAAAAATTTGCGCCCCAACAATAACCCACCAAAAGTTAACCAGCTCAACGCCGCAAATAACATCTTATGCCCGGGCAGATTTGCCGCACTGTCCGCTAAGGCAAAGGCAATGCCGCTTATCAGCGTCAAAGACAACAGCGCAAAAGCCCACCCCAGAGAGCGAAAACAATCCTCTTCCATGGTCAATATCGGCGGCGCACTGTCGGCCTGCAAACGTCGCCGCGCCCGTTCCGCCTGCCGCAAGTCAAGCCATTGTAATAAGGCAATGGCGGCAAAAGTATATGCCAGCATCGCCAGCAAGCCATGGGCAAATATCACCGGCGGCGTCTCGGTTGACGGGGTGGGCAACAGCAACGGTAATAAAACCGCCGCCGCCGCGCCGCATAATATAATCCCGCGCGATAATGGGCGCGTGCGCTGCCATGATAACAACGCCGTCATCAACATAAAAAAAGACAGCCACTCGCCTATGCCCAAATACGCCCCGCCTTCTTGGGGCAGAATGATGGTGAGGGCGTGCAGGCTCGCCGCTAACCAAAACATGCGGCCAAAGCGCCATGCAGCACCATAACAAATTGCTGCCGATAAATGTAGTAGAATCATCATTTTTTGCCACCTGGTAATTATGCTCAAGACACTTACACAAAATTTTTCTGATATTATCAAAAAGGCGCGCGGACAAGGACGTCTGAGCGAAGATAATATACGTGCGGCAATGGCTGAAATGCGCACCGCCATGCTTGACGCCGATGTCGCCTTGCCGGTCGTCACCGATTTTTTACAATCCGTCCAAGATGATGCAATCGGGGCGCGGGTGGATAGCAGCGTCAATCCCGGGCAGGCGTTTTCCGCCATTGTCCACCGCCAACTGACGGTTCTAATGGGCGGTGATAATGCCGCTTTACAGCTCAAAAAGAGTCCCGCGGTTGTCCTTGCTTGTGGCTTGCAAGGTGTCGGTAAAACCACTAATTTGGCAAAGATTGCTAAACGCCTTATGGCGCGCGGTAAAAAACGGGTTTTGCTGGGGTCCGCCGATATTCATCGGCCGGCGGCGATTGAGCAGCTGCAAACCCTTGCCGCCACTATTGGCGCCTCTTTTGCCACCAGCGCGGAAATGACCGATGCCGTTGCGCGCACTGCCGACATGGTTAATGCCGCTCGCCGCCAGCTGGCCGATGTGCTGCTGTTGGACACGGCCGGGCGTACGAGTGTGGATGAGGAAATGATGAATGAAATATGTCGTTTGGCGGCGGTGGCAAAACCCAGCGAAATTTTATTTTTTGTCGACGCCATGCAGGGGCAGGATGCGGTTAACACGGCGCGGCGGTTTCACGAATCGTTGCCGCTGACCGGCATTGTGTTGACCAAATTTGACGGAGACGCGCGCGGTGGTGCGGCATTGTCGGCGCGAGCGGTTATTGGCGCGCCGATTAAGTTTGTCGGCATCGGCGAAAAACCCGATGACTTGCAGGATTTTCATCCCGCCCGCTTTGCTTCGCGCATTTTGGGTTTGGGCGACTTGGCGACTCTGGCCGAGCAGGCGGCGGAAAAAACCGACCTCGCCGTTATGCACAAGTTGGGTAAAAAAATTAAAAAAACCAATAGTTTTGACCTTAACGATCAATTAGCGCAAATGCGGCAGATAAAAAAAGTGGGCGGGATGTCGGCGTTGGCGGATAAGTTGCCGGCGGGTGTTGCCGATAAAATGCGCGGTGCTGACGATAACGAAAAAAAGATGCGGCAGTTAGAAGCGGTTATTTGCGCCATGACACCGCAAGAGCGCGCCTTGCCCGACATCATCAAGGCTTCGCGCAAACGGCGCATTGCCGCCGGCGCCGGCGTGCAAGTGCAGATGGTCAATCAGTTGCTGGCGCAACACGACCAAACGCGAAAAATGATGAAACAGCTTGTTAAGAATCCCGCCGGCCTGGCGCGCATGATGCGGGGCATGTTGGGATGAGTAACCCGCGCATTGTGGCGTTGACGGCGCACCAGCAGGCGGCATGGTGCACATTGCTGGCTGGCTATGCCGATTTTTATCAAACACCGCCGCCTCATGCTGAGACTGTGTGGGAGTGGCTGGCCATGGGTAAGTTGCAGGGCGCCGGGGCGGAAAACGCCGCCGGTGAACTGATCGGCTTTGCTCATTGGGAATATATTTTGCGCCCCTTGCGCGGGCAGAAGCTGGCATATTTGCATGATTTATTTGTGCAGCCGGCGGCGCGCGGTTTGGGGGCGGCGACGCAACTGCTGGAATATGCGGCAGCAGAGGCAAAGGCCAACGGCTGCGCTACCTTGCGCTGGGCGACTGCGGCTGACAATGAACGGGCACGGCGATTGTATCGGCGGGTGGCAACAGAAACGCAATGGGTGATTTATGACAAAGAACTCGACTGACGCCATTTTATTGTCCGACATTAACAAGCGATATGGTGATGTGCAGGCTTTGTCCGCCGTGTCGCTGACGGTGCCGGCGGGGTCTTTTTTTGGCTTGCTGGGACCCAACGGCGCCGGCAAAACCACACTCATCGGCGTATTGGGCGGGTTGGTGCGGCCGGACAGCGGACAGGCGACTATCTTGGGCTATCCGGTGACGGATGAAGATTTTGCCTATAAGCGACAAGTGGGAATTGTGACGCAAGAATTGTTATATGACCCATTTTTTACCACCCGCGAGGCGTTAATTTTTCAATCTAAATATTTTGGCTTGTGGAAAAATCACGAGTGGATTGATTATTTGTTAGACCGCTTGCATTTGCGCGACAAAGCGCATATTAACACGCGCCGATTGTCGGGCGGTATGAAGCGGCGGTTAATGATTGCGCAAGCATTGGTGCACCGTCCGCCGGTGATTATCCTGGACGAACCGACCGCCGGGGTGGACATTAATTTGCGCCTGACCTTGTGGGAGTTTATTCGGGAATTGAAATCGGATGGGCGTACGATTGTGCTGACGACCCATTATTTGGAAGAGGCGGAGGAGTTGTGTGATGAAGTCGCCCTGATGCGGGACGGGCAGATTGTCGCCCGCGACACCACGGCGCACTTGCTGTCATCATTTGAAGACAGTGTTAAGGTGCGGGTAAAAATGGTCGGAGCGGCCAAGGGACAACTGCCGCCTTTTGAGACGCAAGAGGATTGGCTGGTTTTTTCGCTGCCCGATTGCGGCCACATTGCGCCGCTGTTGGCGGAGCTCAGTGCCGCCGGCGGAATGCTGACGGATATGGAAATATCGCGTGCTGATTTGGAGGATGTGTTTGTGGCGGTGATGGGTGGCACCACGGCGGGAGTAGCGGGAGCCCTGCGATGAACGGTTTCTGGGGTGTTTTCCAAAAGGAGATTTTGCGCTTTTGGCGGGTGGCGTTTCAGACGATTGCCGCGCCGGTGTTGACGACTTTTTTATATTTGCTGGTGTTTTCGCATATTCTCAGCGGGCGCATAGAAACTTTTGACAATGTTTTATATGTGGAGTTTTTAGTGCCCGGTTTGGTGATGATGTCGGTGTTGCAAAACAGTTTTTCCAATAGTTCATCGTCCCTCATTCAGTCCAAAGTGACCGGCAATTTATTGTTATTGGTGCTGCCGCCCATTTCACCGCTGGCGTTTTTTTGCGGTTATGTTTTTGCGGGTGTTGTGCGCGGGTTGGTTATCGGCGCCGGGGTTTTGGTGACGGGGTTTATTTTTGCCCCCGGATTATCGGTGGCGTCGCCGTGGCTGCTGGCGATTTTTGCCGTCATGGGCGGCGTCATGACATCATCATTGGGCGTCATTGCCGGCTTGTGGGCGGAAAAATTCGATCAAATGGGCATGTTTAACCATTTTATTATTATGCCGCTCACTTTTTTGGCCGGGGTGTTTTATTCCATTCAATCCCTTCCCCCGTTTTGGCGGATGCTATCATCGTTCAATCCGTTTTTATATATGATTGACGGCTTTCGGCGGGGGTTTTTTGCCCAAGGCGACATCGATATGCGGGTGGCTTTGGTGGTGACGGCGACGGCCACGGTGGTGGTTGGCTGGCTGGCCTTGCGACTGGTCAGAAGCGGCTACAAAATGAAAACCTAACATTGATCTAAGGAGCAAACAATGAACCCTACGCCTGAGCAAATTCGGCAATGGATTGGCGAAAAAATCGTCTGTGAACATTTAGAAGTGCGCGGCGATGGCCTGCATTTTGAGGCTATGGTGGTGAGCGCGGAATTTGACGGTTTGTCGCGTGTGCGCCGACAGCAAAAAGTATATTCGGCACTGGGCGCGCGCATGGCCTCGGAGATTCACGCGTTGTCCATGCGCGCCCTCACCCCTGACGAATGGCATGGACAAAATTGAGATTTTGGGCGGGCGGCGGCTGCTCGGTGAGGTTGTTATCGGCGGGGCAAAAAATGCCGCTTTGCCGGCTTTATTCGCTTGTTTATTGACGGAGGAAGAGTGCGCGCTGACGAAGGTTCCGCATTTGCGTGATATTCACTCGGCGCTGGCGGTTTTGCAGGCGATGGGAGCTCGCTGTGATATGCAGGGCGACTGCGTGACGGTGCAGGCCGAGCGCATTTGCTCGCAGGATGTACGGTATGAATTGGTGAAAACTATGCGCGCTTCGGTGTTGACGCTGGGCCCCTTGCTGGCACGGTTTGGGCGGGCGACGGTGTCTTTGCCCGGCGGGTGTGCAATAGGAGCGCGACCAGTGAATGTCCACATTGACGGATTGCGGCAAATGGGCGCGGAGATTCGCCTTGACAATGGCAACATTGTTGCCGAGGCGGGGCGTTTGCGCGGTGCGCATTTGACCTTGCCGATGCCGACAGTGACGGGGACGGAAAATTTAATGATGGCGGCGGCTTTGGCGGACGGCGAAACTATTATTGAAAACGCTGCGCGGGAGCCAGAAATTGCAGATTTGGCGGCTTTTCTCAATCATATGGGAGCAGATATTGTCGGGGCGGAAAGCGGCGTGATACAGATTCGCGGCGTGTCGGAATTGCACGGGGCAACCCACCAAATATTATCCGACCGCATTGAGGCTGGAACGTATTTATGCGCAACCGCGGCATGTGGTGGCGAGGTTCGCTTGTTGGGCGCATTGGCGGCGCATTTGCAGGATTTACTGCACAAATTGCAAGAGGCGGGCGTGCAGGTGGAAGAAGAGGAGGGTAGTTTGCGCATTTGTGCGGAAGGACGGCTGCGGGCGGTGAATGCCGAGACTGCGCCTTATCCCGGCTTTCCCACCGATTTGCAGGCGCAATGGATGGCGGTGAGCTGCACTGCTGAGGGTACTGCCGTGATAAGCGAAAATGTATTTGAGAATCGCTTTATGCACGCTCCGGAGTTAATCCGCATGGGGGCGCACATAGAATTACAACGCAATACTGCGGTGGTGCGCGGAGTAGGGCAATTACGCGGGGCGCCGCTGATGGCGACTGATTTGCGCGCGTCCGCATCATTGGTTATTGCGGCTTTGGCGGCACGCGGTAAAACAACACTGTCGCGGGTTTATCATTTGGACCGTGGTTATGAATTAATGGAAGAAAAATTGCGCGCCTTGGGTGCGGACGCGCGACGAGTTCCTTAACCGAGCAGATCAATGAGTCGCCGTTTTATTGTTAGCGGTTTGCGGGCGATTGGCGGTATCTGTAAAAGCATTGGGGGCTAAATATTTTGCCATAATTTAATTAGGGGATTGTAGTGTGTCGCTAACGGCGATATTTTCTTCGATGCTATTTTCGGCGACAATGTTATTTTTCTCATCTACAATAACCATGCGCAATTTTTCAATATCCGATTCCGGCGGCAGTTTGAGCACTTGTTCAATTTCAATGTAGGCATCAAAAACCAGCGGCGCATTTGCTGACGCCGGGCTGCGAGTGATGCGGCGCGTATTATCTTTGTCAATTTCCACCACCTCAAAATAATAACCGCCTTCAAATGGTTTTTTTGCCTGTCCACGCACCAGCACTGCTGATAAGCGGCGATGGTCGGGGCGAAAGTCGGGGTTTTTTTCCAAAGCATAAATTTTTATGTCATCTTGCGACTGGCGCCCCAAGATACGGCGAAAAAATTCTGCCTCTTCGCGGCGGTGGGTGTTATCCATTGCCAAGTCAGCGTTCCGTGCCTGCAATTCTTGCAGCAATTTTTCGTTGACCGACAAACTTGCGCGCAACTTGATAATTTCGCGTTCACTTTTTTCTTTTTGCTGAGCAAATTGGCGTATGTCCGTGCGCAAGTCGGCAACGGTGTCAAGCAAACGGCGATAGTCTTCCGCCGGATGAAAACGACCGATGGAAAAAGTCAGTGCCGTCACCAAGAGCATAAACAACAATGCTTTTTTGAGGGCGACGGGAGTGTCTCGATTGTCTCGCCACCATTGCCAGCGGTCTTTAATAAACCGCATCGGTGCGGCTAAGTGCGGGCACCCGCTAAACCCGTGGTTTCGGGCAGCCCAAAGCGCACATTCATATTTTGTATGGCTTGTCCAGCCGCGCCTTTTTGCAAATTGTCCAGTGCCGCAATGACCACTGCGGTATGGTCATTAACCTGTTGTGCCGCCAGTTGCGCCCGATTGGTACGGGTGACCTGGGTTAATGCCGGGATTTCTTCCGTCAGCACATCAATAAAAGGCTCATTGCGCCAATGCGCTTGCAATATGGCGGCCGCATCGGCGCCGTTTTTTATCGGCACATACAAAGTGGCATAAATGCCGCGCGTGGTCGGCAAAAGATGAGGCACAAAAATTAATGACGGTGAGGCGCCGGTAAATTGTGCAAGGGCTTGTTCAATCTCGGGCTGATGACGATGACCGGTTATGGCATATGCCTTAAAATTCTCCGCTTGTTCGGTAAATAATAAATCGGGGCGGTCGCTGCGGCGTCCCGCACCGCTAACGCCTGATTTGGCATCAATGATGACTTGTCCAGCAATCACCTTTGCCGCTGCCAAGGGAATGAGTGCCAGCTCCACCGCGGTGGCAAAGCAGCCGGGACAGGCAATCAATGATGCGGTGGATATTTGCGGGCGGGCGGCTTCGGTAAGACCATATACCGCTTGCGGCAATAAGTGGGCTGCTGAATGAGAGCCATACCAGCGGGTGAAAACGGTTACATCTGACAAGCGAAAATCGGGGCTGAGATCAATCACCACCGCTCCTTGTGCTAATAATTGGGCAGCTTCATTCATTGCTACCGCATGCGGTGTGGCAAAAAATACGGCATCACACTGGGCCAAGGCT